>JAIMBU010000166.1 GCA_023511325.1 Gorillibacterium sp. | reverse complement strand
CCATATTCTTAAGCTTCTTTAATTGGTCGGGTGTAGATTTTGCCGGAACCGCTAGATTCGTCTGGTTCGACAACTTCAAATACTTCCTCTTTAACGGCAGTCCGGTGAAAACACAGATTTTCTATTCCGGTCTCTTCAACAACTTCAAGATTGGCTTCTTTTCAATTATCGTGATCATTCCTGTCTCCATGTTACTTGCCTTTATCGTTAGTAATATCAAACGGGCTGCTGTGTTCCGAACGATTTACTTTATCCCTATGGTCGCATCTGGAGTTGGTGTTTTCTATGTGTGGCGCGGACTGTTCGGGGCGACAGGTGTGATTAACTCGCTGATGTCCAGCCTGGGACTTGATATGCTGGTAGTCAAGAACGGCATGCTAGGTGATCCACGAACGGCAATCATCGGGGTAATCATTACCGTCATCTGGGGTGGTATTCCCGGCACCATGATCCTCTATTACGCGGGTCTGGCTAATATTGATAATGTCTACTACGAATCCGCTGAGATTGATGGCGCAAACAAATTTCAAATGCTCATGAAGATCACCTGGCCGCTTCTCAAGCCGATGACGATCATCGTGCTTATTTCACAGTTAAATGGGGCGTTCCAGATGTTTGAGAACATCTGGGTGCTCACCGGCGGAGGACCAGGGGGAGCAACCGATGTAGTCGGTACCCTGATTTATACAACCGCCTTCAAGGACGGACGATATGGCATGGCTAGTGCCATGGGTTGGTCGGTTTTCGTGATCACGCTAATTTTCTCCATTATCAGTATGAAAAGCTTTAAATCAGATACGGAATAGGAGGGGGGCCATGTCAACCCGAAAAAAGAAAGGTTCTGTCGCCTCTATCGTCAAATATCTTGTGCTGCTGTTTTACGCGGTGGCTTGCTTATACCCTTTTCTGTGGATGGCTGGTACTTCGCTAAAATCACCTTCGGAGGCGCTGCGTTACCCGTCATCGCCCTTGCCAAAGGTAGGCTGGCATTTTGAAACCTACGCCCAGGTTTGGAACAAGCTGAATTTTGCCAAATATTTTGTTAACAGCGTGACAATCAGTACATTCGTCGTGGTAATGGTCATTCTCATCTATTCCATGATGGGATTCGCGCTGGCACGAATTGATTTCAAAGGGAAGAAACTCATTTTTGCCGGATATGTGGCCTTGATTCTAGTGCCAGGACTGACGGTGCAGATTCCCCTTTACATCAACATGGTCTCACTGGGCTTAGACAACACATTTGCCGGGCTCGTCCTTCCGATGATCAATGGGGCCGGACCATTTGCTGTTTTTCTTTTCCGTAATTACTTCCTGTCGCTCTCCAAGGATTTGTTTGAAGCAGCCAAGCTTGATGGTTGCAGCACGTTTCGCACCTATTCTCGCATCTATATGCCGCTGGCGCTTCCGATCATCGGGACCGTTGCTGTCATGAACTTTATCGGGACCTGGAGCGGAATCCAATGGCCGATGATTATTCTCCGTGATCGGAATTTGTTCACGTTACCTATGGCGGTCATGTATCTGGACCAATCCGCCTTCAAACAATGGAATGTCCTGATGTCCGGTTCGATTTATTCGGTTGTGCCTGTTATCGCTGTCTTCATGTGCCTGCAGAAATCCTATATTCAGGGATTGACATCGGGTGCGGTGAAGGGGTAAAATCTCAACCGAAAATCCAATTATTTTCCAAAGGAGGTTCAGCCTTGTGTTAAACGACAAGCAAATTGATCGCATGCTCACCAAGTTGAAACGGTTTGAAACAACTCTGGAGCCCTTGCTATTTCAAAAAATTGACGATGTCCCGATGGGCATGTTCCACACGGCTGATCAATGGCACACCATTCCAGAAGATGCCCAGTTTCACGCCTGCCTTCCCGGCGAGCGCTATCAGGGTGAGGGGACCTATTGCTGGTTCAAGGGAACCTACAATGTCCCTGCTAAGTACGTTGGTCAAACACTCTACATCCGTCCTCTGATCGAAGGTTATGAAGCGATGCTGTGGGTGGATGGCAAGCCCTTCGGAACTTTTTGCACGAAGATTGTCGTGACGGGTCACGGTAACCACTATTGTGACATGCTGAAACCAAACGTGAGCGCAGACCAACCCATTGAGATCGCATTGGAATATTATGCGGGGCATTATGTGAAGGGATGCATGCCTTTTGAAGAGAACGGGGCGACAAGCTTTGATTTTGCCTACAACGGCGTAGATATCTGCCTGATGAACGAATCGGTTGCCGATTTTTACTTCGATCTGAAGACACTGAATCAGTTGGTTACTGCACTCGATCCTAATAGCTTCCGCCGTGCGGATGTGGTCAACACATTGATGGAGGTGCATAAGCTACTCTATTATTCTTATGACGCGGTCGAGGCAGAGGATTTCCATGCTGCGCTCCAGCAAGCAAGTGCATTACTTAAAGAAAAGCTCAAAGCGACTAATTCAGCATCTGCTCCATTTGCCGGATTAATTGGTCATTCCCACATGGATACGGCTTGGCTGTGGCATCGGGATGAAACGATCAAGAAATGCGCCCGCACCTATTCCAATCAGATGAATCTGATGGAGCGTTATCCTGAATATACGTTCATTCAAAGCTCGGCCTACCACACGGAAATGGTTCGCAAGCATTATCCAGCACTATTTGCCGATATCAAGCAAAAGGTAAAGGAAGGTCGTTATGAACCAAACGGAGCGGTTTGGGTCGAATGCGACTGCAATCTCACTTCCGGAGAGTCGATCATCCGCCAGTTCCTCTGGGGACAACGCTATACCCGAGAGCATTTCGACTTTACGTCCAATGTCTTCTGGCTGCCAGATACCTTCGGGTATAGCGCCGCCATTCCGCAAATTATGAAGGGCTGTGGCGTGGATTATTTCCTGACGACCAAGCTAGCCTGGAACGATACCACCCGCTTTCCCTATGATACCTTCTATTGGAAAGGTCTGGACGGCACTCGTGTGCTGACCCACTTTAATAAAACGCATATCTGGCCGGACGCAGAGAATCTGATGGAATTTGTTGTGGATGGCAAACACAATCAGGACGCTATCCGTGAGAAGTCAGTAACCAACATGCGGCTTCTGTCCTACGGCTTCGGCGATGGTGGCGGTGGTCCACAATTCGAGATGATCGAGATGGCGCGACGGGTGAAGGATTTAGAAGGATTGCCTCGCTCCGCCCATGTCACGGTCGGGGAGTTCATGCAGAAGCTGGAGCAGAACGTCGTGAATCCGTCCACTTATACCGGTGAGCTGTATTTACAGCTTCATCGCGGTACGCTGACGAATCAGCATACGATCAAGCGCAACAACCGCAAGGCAGAATACCTCCTCCGGGATCTGGAGTACATCACGGTGAAGGAAGCTGTTCGCGCCGGTCAGATCGTCTCCGATGCAGGCATCCGCCCACTGATGGAGACGCTCTTGGTCAACCAGTTCCACGATACCTTGCCGGGTACCTGTATTCCGAAGGCCAACGATCAATGTATCGAGGAAATGACGGAGCTCTTGGAGGTGGCGGATACGCTCTTGCGGGACCGTATCGTTGCTCGTTCAGAGGAGAATCTCCTGTCCATTGTCAATACGCTGTCTTTTGAGCGCAAGGATGTCGTTTATTTAGCTACTGGCGGTGACTGGATAGCAGAAGGGGATTATTCGCAGCAAGTGTTTGAAGATTTGCATGGCAATCGCAAGCTAGCGGTTTCCGGCCTGACGATTCCGGCCTTCTCTTCCATCTCCGTGAAGCTCCGCGAAGGCGCTCCGGTAGGAGTTTCGCCGTTTACTTATACCGGGGAGACGCTGGAAACGCCGTTTGCCCGAGTGGTTTTTGACACCAAGGGCTTCCTGTCTTCGTTCATTGATAAGAGGAACGGTCGGGAGTTACGAGGTGCGGGCCAACCGCTCAATACGTTCCTAATGGCGGAGGATGTACCGCAAGCATGGGATAGCTGGGACATCGACGCGGATATTGAACTCAAGCTGGAGCCGAGTGCCGAGTTGCTTTCCCGGGTCGTGGCAGCCGATGGTCCGGTAGAGCTTCGTCTCCGCAGTGAGTACCGGATTTCGCCTCGCTCGACCATTCGTCAGGACATGATTTTCTTTGCCGACAGTCCAGAAGTGCGGTTTGAAACCATCATGGACTGGCAGGACGATCACCGACTGCTGAAGACTGCTTTCGCCACATCGATCCACACTGATTTTGCCCGTCAAGAGGTGCAGTTTGGCTATCTTCGCCGGCCGACAACGCGCAATACGGGTGAAGAGCAAGCTATGTTCGAGGTGCTGAATCACAAGTACAGTGATCTGTCGGAAACCCGCTACGGTGTCGCGCTACTCAACGATTGCAAATATGGCATTTCCGTCAAAGATGGAGAAATGAGCCTGACGTTGCACAAAGGCGGTCTTCGTCCCGATTTTCGCGGAGACAAAGGTACGCACGAATGCACTTACGCCTTTTATCCTCATAACGAAGGCTACAGTGCGGCAGCTGTTATTCATCCCGCCTACGAATTGAATTGCCGTCCCCTGATTGTGAAGGGCGAATACGATGCTACACCACTTGCTCGGGTGAACGCGGATAATATCATCATCGAATCAGTTAAGCCCTGCGAAGACGCAGAACGAGCGTTCATCCTCCGCTTGTACGAAGCAGAGGGCACGTATACGCGGACTCAGCTGTGCCTCGGCTATGACGTGCGCGCTGTGCACCTGACCAACATGCTGGAGGAAGAAATCGAGGCGCTTGCCGGAACAGATGAGAACGAGCTTGTCTTCCGCCCGTTTGAGATCAAAACCGTGAAGGTCTCGTACTAGATAAGTTAACAAAAGAATGGACCAAAAGGAGCGAGTAACGGGAGGGGAGCTTAGCAGTCCTCAACCCTGCATCATCTATTGGGAACATCCAGCACCATGGAGGAGAGCCTAACTGCATTTTCTACAGCAAATTTGGCGTTTTTAGCTCCATAGGAGAACCTAACTGCATTTCCTACAGCTAATAGGGTGTTTTTAGCTCCAGAGAAGAATCTAACTGCATTACCTACAGCTAATAGGGTGTTTTTAGACGCTTTTGAAGAATGAGGCGAAAATAGATGTATGTTTTGCAGTTGGTTAAGGAAAAAATGAGCTTTTTGATGTTTTAACTGTACCTTTTCCAGTTATTTTTCTTTTCCAGCTAAGTTGTTTCTAGACGATAAACGTATCTAATGATCTTGAGTTTAAGTTACTTATTCTCGTGAAGGGTTGCTGTTCCAGCTACTTAAGGTTTTCTACTGGTATGCTTCTCTCAACTAGAAAGTAGCAGAATAGTTAGACGGTTTCAATCGGGGTATTTTCACAGCTGGAGCTTGGGTATCGGAGTAGATACGTTCAACTTATATAAAAAAGTAATGAAAAAAGCTTCAGCTGTATTGAATTAGACATGGAGCGTGACCTATGGAGAGAATGGAGACTAAGGAGAAAACCGTATTTGTTACCGGTGGCAGCCGGGGAATTGGGCGAGGAATCGCTGAGCGGCTGGGCCGCAGTGGGTACGACGTCGCCTTCACCTACAACACCAAGCTGGAGGAGGCCCAGTCCTTGCAGGAGGAGCTGGTAGGGATGGGTCGCCGCTGCTTTTTTTATCAGGCCTCTCTGGAAAAGGAAGAGGTGCCGGAAGCGATCACTGCCCAAGCGATTGCTGATTTGGGTCGGTTGGATGTGATGATCTGCTGCGCCGGTCTCACGGTTCACAACAACTTGCGCAAGCTGACGGCGGAGGATATCGATTTTGCTTACCGGCTCGATTACCGCAGCTATATGCTGTGCGCCAAGGTTAGCGCCCAACATATGAAGGAACAAGGAATCCCTGGCAGTATCGTGTTTATTACCTCAACACGAGGGTTGCGGGCTTATCCCGAGGACCCGCTCTATGGCGGAATGAAGGCAGCGCTGAACCGCGCTTGCGAATCCATGGCGCTGGAGCTTTCCCCTTACGGCATCCGCGTCAACGCTGTCGCTCCTGGAGCTACAGCTATTCGCGGCAGCTTCTCACCGGAGGAACTGAGCGCTTCACCTTTCTCACGACAAATTCCGCTTGGTCGGATGGGAACACCGGCCGAGGTAGCAGGACTGGTCGCCTATTTGGTTTCGGATGAAGCCACTTATATGACGGGTACAGTACTGCGGCTGGATGGCGGATTGATCTTGCCCGGCATGCCAGCAGATACAGGCGGAGATGCAGAGCCGTCCTGGACCACGTTACCCAAACGAATGTTATAAAAGGCTGTTTATAAAAGGGACAAAGCGGGCGATGTGTATGAGTGGGAACCGAAGCATATGCTTCCGATGTGGTTTTGCTTCGCAAACCTTGTAGCCTTACACATCGTCCGCTTAAATTTACCCTTTTTGAACAGTCTCTATTTTTTTTTGAACAGTCTCTATAAAAATGTCTCATATAAACATCAGACGCTGC
>JAIMBU010000165.1 GCA_023511325.1 Gorillibacterium sp. | reverse complement strand
GGACCGTTCCATCTTGCTCTTCCTTTTTACCAACTAAGATTCTTGAAGCTTTAGGATTAGACAGTAAGGTGCTTCAGTTTGTGACCTTTGATAGCGATACGGCAGCCATCCAAGCTGTTCAGCAAGGGAATCTGGATATCGCCGGTATACATCCTCCATTCTACAAGCTGGCTACAGACTCCAACTTGACCCTGCTTGCCGATTCCCACGATACCGGTCTTGGTGCAGCAGCTGGTGTTTCCACTTATTACTTCACGGATAAATTTATCGAAGAAAATCCAGAGGCTGTTCAAAGATTTGTCACTGCCATTACGAAAGCCCAAGAATGGGTAAATGCTAACACAGAGGAATCAATCAAGCTAACCGCTGAATATATTGGTCAGCCCGTCAATGCCACTCACTATTTCTACAAAGGCAGTGGTTTTGCCCTAACCGATATTCAGCCTTGGATTGATGATCTCGTATCAAACGGTACCTTGAAGAAGGACCAGGTTAAGATTGAAGATTTAATTACTACCGCGTTTAACAAGTAATGTCGAGAAGTTAATGTGAGAAGGAAATGGCATCATTCCTGCTTAAAGCTGGCGGGGATGATGCCATTTATCAATGGCTACTGAGTGTCTCGACTTGAAAACGAAGAACTGTTTTTAACTTGTCTTCTGAGGTTTTTCGAGCATCTGCAAGATAAATTTCTCGATGGAGCTTTGATTTTCGTTGCAATTGATTTACCTCGCAAAACCCTTCCATCTTAAGAAAGGTTTCGGGCTCGTTGTCGTAAGGACCTACATGCAGCACTTGCACGCAATCTCCCTCTTCCTTGCTTTCGAATGTAACGTTATCGAGTAGCGGGTGAGGCTTGCTTTTTCCAGTGCGCTCGATAACCGTTTGGGCCAGCTCAGCAGTTACAAACTCGGGTTGTCTAATCATCAGCGTATAGATCAGACTATTCTTATCGAGCTTGTCCAGTCCACGTGCCTCCTTTGCCAAGTCCCAGACACCCTCTAAAGGAAATACGGTGTAATCATAGTACCCCTCAGGAATTACCCCTTTCTTCGGCAGCATCTTGATGGCATAGGAAAGGGAGTATAAAACCCCAACTGCTTCAGCGAAAGGTTCGCTGTTTGGATTCCCTTTTCCCGATAGCATGAAGAAGGATAACAAAGGAACGGTGATAAGCTCTGGCTCGGTTTTGGGCAAGTAGAGCGAACTTGCTTGTTTTCTCCATTCGTATTTCATGATTAATCTCCTTATTACTTAGACATGACAATTGGTTTTCGCAGGGAGGTAGCCACTTTATCTTTAGCTTAACCTAACTAAGTTGACAGCAGTATGTCCTATATCGGGGAATAAAGAGCAGACCCAAACTACAATTTCTAGTTCGGGTCTGCTCTTTATTCCTATTTAACGACAGTTTCTTCATCATCCAGCGGAGTCATGCTGCGAGCCAAGTACATCACCGGTGTAGACGCGACAGAGATAATGAATTTAAATAAATAAGTCGTGATCAGGATTTCTAGCCAGGCTTTAAGCGAATAGTACCCGGCAAAAGCAATCGTGCAAAAGATCAACGAGTCGACCAATTGGCTGACAACGGTACTGCCATTGGTGCGAATCCACAGCTGATTGTATTTGGCGAACCGAGCTTTGAGGCGGGTATATACCCGAACATCGAGAAACTGACTGATGAAATAGGCGGTTAGACTGGCAAGAGCGAGCCGTGGCATCAAACCGAAGAGGATTTTCATCGGCTCCTGGGCTATGTCGACTCCCTCATAGGGATTGAACACCAGCGCCATCTGCATCATAATGGTCGACGCTACCAGACTGAAAAAGCCAAACCAGACCGCGCGTTTTGCAGCGCGGGCGCCGTACTTCTCATTGAGCAAGTCGGTACACATGTAGATCGAGGTGTAGATGGTATTGCCCAGTGTCATAACCAACCCGAACATCCCAATGGTTTTGGTTACCTGGATATTAGCGAGCACAGTGGCAAAGCCGATCCAGGCATACAATCCCTTTTTGCCGAAGAGCTTGTAGCAGAGCAGCCACAGCCCAAAGTTCACGATGATGAAAAAAATTCCCCATAAAAAATTGAACAGCACCAAAAATACCTCCTAGTTTTGATCACGCGGGATGGTTACGAACCGCGGGCCGATTAAACGGTCGTTAACTAGAATAACAGAAGAACACGATATTGGGAATGGAGCCGATTAATCGGTATGCTCCCTCGCACTCGTATCCTCCATTGCATTACCCGCTGCACGCTTAAGTAGAGAGAGCAGTACAGTCTTCTCTTCCTCTGATATGTTTTTTGTGAGAATACCGGTCCAACTCTGCATCGCCCGTTCAATTTCTTCTTTAGCTGCGCGAGCTTTCTCGGTTAAAAAGACCAGGTTTTTTCGTCGGTCAGACTCACAGGGTCGCCTAGTGATCAAGCCGGATTCCTCCAACGATTGAACAGCACGGGTAACGGTAGCTTTATCAACGACTAGCTCCTTAGCGAGGTAGTCCTGGGAAACACCATCTATTTTATATAGGCGAATGAGAAAAGGAAGCTGCCCTGCTCCAACGCCAAAGTGGCGTAAGCTGCGGGATACATACATTTGCGTATGGCGGTCGATAACAGAGATCCATTTGCCAACAGATTCATAGGATTCCTTCATTGGTAGCTCACTTCCTTTCACAGAATGACAAGCTAAGTATAAAGCTTGTTAGTTAGGTACACAACAAAGGGCAAAATTCATCGGCCCGATAGTTTGAACATTTGGTCCAAGCAGTTTAAAATTCAAAGTGCCAGCTATATGTTAGTCGTAGGTTGGACAGGAAGCTTTTCGAAGGAGAATAATTATGGATTTTAGCATTTGCTACTTATCATTTTTTGTCATTCAGTCAGAAGGAACCGAGCAGGATGCTCCAAAAACATACAGACATTACCAGACGCTGGGCCGTGAGGATTATGAGAACAGTGCGATCAAAGCTTTTTTGGATGGAGAGTTTACCCGAATCGTCAAGCGCAAGGCAGAGGTGAATCCTGCGACGGAGAACCCGCCAACCAAAATTGGACGATTCATGCTGGAGGGCTACGAGCTTGCGGGCAACCCGAATTATAATCTATTTGGAAGGCTGCGCAGTGCAACGGATAAAGACGGTTTTAAGACAGCTAGTGACGATCTGATCCGGACCTATATGGATACTAGCGCAGTGCGCGGAGGTGCCTTTATCGTTGCCACGGCTAAGCTGAGTCGCTACTTTGATGAGCCGTTTCTTTTTGTGCTGAAATGTGACTTTGAGCCCAATATTGCTCGCATCTCCGATGAGTTAAGCTTGATCTCGCAAGTGGAGATGGCGATCAGCGCCCGCAATATGAAATCGATCCAATATCCCCATATGCCGGAGGAGGGAATGCTGGAGGAAGGGGAGCTAAAGATCCATCAGGCTTCTCATGCCAGGTATTTCGAGGATTTCCTCAAGTATGTATCCTATGAGAAGTCTCGCCCAGAGCTGGTCGAGGAGCAACTGTTAGGTATGGTTCAGCAATACATGGAGACAAAGTGGCAGGGACCGAATGCTGGGGAAGAAGACGATAACACCGCTTGGAGCAATGGAACGGATCGCTTCGTTCAGGATGACAGTGATAACAAGAGCGATAAACATGCTGGAGCACAAGCGGCAGGTGCAGGCAGCTATGCGGGGCATGGCGCAGATGGTGTAGCGAGTGGTTATGGGGAGCATGGGGCAGACGATGAAGCAGGTGCTGGGCGAGCAGATGGTGAAACAGGCGGGTACGCGGGGCACAATGGTCCGTCAGGTATTGGTGGAGTTCCCGGCGCTTTCGGCCGCGAAGGTGGAGCAGATAACGATGGTGATAGAGAGTACGGAATGACTAGTGGTTATGGAAGCGGTGACGCCTTAGATCAAGGCCGAAGCTACGGGATAAGGGAAAGCCATGGCATCGGCGATATTTACAATGCAGATGAACAACCAACAGGTAAACCAAGAAAGATTTCCGACGCAAGGCGGCAGGAAGAAGCACGTCTGGAAATCTGGGCGGCAGGGGAGAAACGTGAGCTGCAGGAGCGGTGGAATCATGAGCAGGTTGTTGATGCGGCAGCGCAGATCGTCGAGCTTCAGCCTGATTGGGAGATGAAATTCAAGCTGGATGGCGTATCAGTTCGGGCGAAGATGGAGGAGTATGGCAAGAGCGTACATCTGGCAAAATTGAACGGCCGTTATGTGGTTTTGATTGAAGGGGAGAGCTTTCAGTTTGAAAAAGCTCGTTCGCCGATCGAATTGCTACATCCGGAGGAGCTAGAGGATGTTATAGCTCGGCTGAAGGTCGAGCAGACAAAACGAGAGCTTGAATCAGGGGAAGAGAATTAATACCGGCAGGAGGCAGACCAATGGCTAAGCAGATTCTTTATATTGAAGACGATGAGCAGATCGGAGAATGGGTTCGTGATCATCTCAAGGAATCCGGCTATGTCGTCACTTGGTTGACTTCAGGTGACCACGCTGCCGAATACGGAGAGATCAGTGACCTAATCATTCTCGATGTAATGCTGCCGGGTCTTGATGGTTTTACAATTGGGCAACGGATGAAAAAAAGCCATCCTGACCTTCCCATCCTGATGCTTTCTGCTCGAACCTCGATTGAAGATAAGCTTGCGGGGTTAGATTTTGCTGACGATTACGTGACCAAGCCATTCCATCCCGACGAGCTAATCGCTCGTATCGAGGTTTTGTTGCGCAGGTCAGGGAGGCTATCCGCACAGGTTGTGAGCTTGCGGCATCTGCTTGTATACCCCGAGGAACATCGGATTCTTGACACGCGGACTAACGAGGAGATTATTTTGACCGGCAAACAGCATCAGATCTTTCAACATCTGCTCAACCATCCCAATCAAATTCTCACCAAGGAGCAAATTTACGAAGCGGTATGGCGGGAGCCTTACATGGATGGGGACAAAACGCTGAATGTCCATATTCGTTATCTTCGAGAGAAATTAGAGCGTGACCCGAGCAGTCCTGAGATTGTGGAAACGGTGCGCGGTATCGGTTATCGGGTAAGGGTATGAATATGAACAAGAAAACAGATATGAGTAAATGGACCAAGCTGAAGCTGAGGACAAGGTGGAGAAATTCCTTACTTGTCCAATATTTGGTCATCATCATGTTGGGGCTACTTTTATGGCCGGTTGTTCTGCCCATGACTGCTGTTTCCTATTATTTACCGGAATTTCTCGAACAATATGTTTATGGTGAGGTCCCTAAGCCTAATCCCTACGCGAATCGTGGAAAAATGGAGCAGCTATGGCACCGTGAAGCACTCAAGTTAGACGGTGAAAAAACGGAAGTAGTCGATCAGCAACTACGCGTATTGAAGCAACGGCTGCCGGAAGCGCGAATGTTTTGGGTTAATGGAGCCGGACAAACTGAGCTGTCCCTGCCCAACCAGCCACAGCTTCCCGCGAGCTGGACGGCAAGTGACAGTGTGGTTTTTATGAAAAAAAGCATCAATGCTGACCCCTATACAGTCGTTGCTTTTATTGGTGAAAAGCCGGAGCAGGGCTTTATGGTGCTACAGGTTCCGATTGAACTAATAAGGAGCAAGACCCCGTTTTATACGACCTATTTTTTCGTTGTTACCATGACGATTCTGTTTGTTCTTTTCATGTTTGTCTCGTGGTCATTCTTCTACCGAATTCGTAGGCGGCTTATCCGGCTGGAAGAGGCAATGAGCACTCTGGATACTCGAGGCATTCCACTTCCGCTGGAGGTGAAGCGGGAGGATGAGATTGGTAAATTGGAGCATGCCCTTAACCGGATGATCGGCGAGCTCGATACCGGTCGAAAGCGGGAGCAGCAGGAGGAATCCTTGCGCAAGCAATTAATCGCTAACCTCTCACATGATCTACGCACACCGCTCACCATTATTCGCAGTCATGCCTATTCACTGAGAAAAGATGCCTTGTCGGAGCATGGACAAGAGTCCATCGCCTTGATCGAAGCGAAATCTGATGACCTGAACAAGCTAATCGACAACCTGCTTTCCTATACCCTTCTATCTGCGGGAAAGTATCCGCTTGAGCGGGAGGCTACGGATATGGTGCGTTTATTACGGGAAGCAGCTGCCAGTTGGTATCCGATCTTCGAAACAGAGGGGCTTGAGGTAGAGGTGAGCTTGCCGGATTATGCGGTATACTGGCTAGTCGATCCCCGCTGGATGAATCGGATTGTAGATAATCTGCTGCAGAACATTGTCCGTCACGCCAAAGCCGGTCGCTATGTGGGCTTTCTTATCGAGGAGAAGGAAGGTCAGATGGTCGTTGTTATCGAGGACCATGGGTCAGGAATGGATAAACCTTCTGCGGAAAAGGGAGCAGGGATTGGTCTCGAAATCGTCGCTTTGATGGTGAAGGAGCTTGGGCTTCGTTATGATGTAGAGAGTTCTGTGGGGAGA
>JAIMBU010000164.1 GCA_023511325.1 Gorillibacterium sp. | reverse complement strand
GCATAGGACTAGCTAATCGGCTTGCTTCATTCTCTAAACGTAAAATTCATAAGAACGTTGCAATGAAGCGAAAATCGGCTGGCTATCTGGGTAATCCTGTATTAAATGACGAAGGTGACGATGAGGATGGAGCACTGATTCAACCTGTTCATCAGGGGGAGGCAACCCAAATCTCGCCAATAAAAATGCCCCAAGGCAAGCGTAAGGAGGCGGGACGTAAGGTTATCCTTGATGTGACGCCTGTACCAATCGTAGAATCCCCAGTCGCTTCTGAAGATGAAACACCCTTTATTCGCGATTTTCTTGATCATGTGGAGTCGCATTCCCAACTCCATGGTGCGGTGACTCCGGAGAAAGCAGCAGCGACAACTGCGAATAAAACTACACAACCAGCTGTATCTGTTGCAGAACTGGAAGATCAGCATTCGGAGGATTTAGAGCTAAACCTAGCGGAGCAGGTAGTAGCGCCACCCCTTAAGCCCTATCAGATGCCCAGCCTACAGCTTTTGAGCCGTCCGGTGGGAATTAACAAGGGTGCGGAGATGAATGACTTTAAAGCCAACGCTCGCAAGCTAGAGGCAACACTTGAAAGCTTCGGCGTCCGAGTTAAAGTTTTAGAGGTAGTCAGAGGACCTGCGGTTACGCGATATGAGGTTCAACCAGATGTCGGGGTCAAGGTTAGCCGAATTGTTAGCCTTACGGATGATATTGCGTTGGCTCTAGCTGCCAAGGATATTCGTATGGAAGCACCAATACCAGGTAAATCTGCAATCGGGATCGAAGTACCTAATTCAGAGGTATCCATTGTCACTTTAAGAGAAGTAATGGATTCTACTTTATTTCAGGACTCGTCAGCCAAATTGACCGTTGTTCTGGGAAGAGATATTTCTGGACAGCCGATTATCGGCAATTTAGCTAAGATGCCCCATTTGCTTGTTGCAGGTGCAACGGGTTCAGGTAAATCAGTTTGTATTAATGGAATCATCACGAGTATTCTCTATAAAGCCAAACCGAATGAAGTCAAATTCCTGATGATTGACCCGAAAATGGTCGAGCTCAATGTTTATAATGGGATTCCACATCTGCTCGCTCCTGTTGTAACCGATCCGCGGAGAGCATCATTGGCCCTGAAGAAAATTGTTGTCGAGATGGAGAAGCGTTACGAGCTGTTCTCCAAAAGTAGCACAAGGAACATTGAGGGATACAACACCTTCGCAACCGATCCCAATAACCCCAATCCGGCTCCTCCTTTGCCACTTATTGTTGTTATTGTGGACGAGCTTGCCGATCTGATGATGGTGGCAGCAGGGGATGTAGAGGATGCAATCTGCCGTTTGGCCCAAATGGCCCGTGCAGCTGGCATTCACTTGATCCTCGCTACTCAGCGACCATCGGTTGATGTTATCACTGGAATTATCAAAGCCAATATCCCTTCACGAATCGCTTTTGGCGTCTCCTCTATGGTGGATTCCCGGACGATTCTTGACATGGGTGGTGCCGAGAAGCTTTTAGGTCGCGGAGATATGCTTTATCTTCCAGTTGGAGCGTCGAAGCCGGTTCGTGTCCAAGGCGCTTTTCTCTCCGATCAAGAGGTAGAAGCTGTTGTTAGCTTTGTCAGTCATCAAGAGAAAGCTAACTATCAGGAGGATCTGGTTCCTGAGTTGGATGAACAATCGAATCAAGAGCATGTTTTCGAAGATGAACTTTATGATCAAGCGGTTCAGATTGTTGTTGAAGCGAAGCAAGCATCCGTTTCACTGCTGCAGCGGAGAATGCGTGTAGGGTATACACGTGCCGCCCGGATGATTGATAGTTTAGAGGCTAACGGCATTATCGGTCCTTATGAGGGTAGCAAGCCGCGTGAGGTGCTAGTCTCGATTGAGCAATTTCAGCAAAACCAAATGAGTTCATAATCATTATTGCTTTAGCTTTAAGAGGCTGTGTAAAGGACTGTCAAAAGGGACTGCTGTTATAAGATGATAATTAACCTTAGGTGAACGAATTCGCTCGTAAAGCGGACCGTTTACCCTAAGGTTATTTTTTTATTGCAAACTGCAACATAAGACAATGGATGATCCGAATAGAATCATCGGCACGTTCAAATACTAAGGGTAATCCAAAAAGCAACAAGAGAATAAAGCTCAGGAAAGGAAGGACGACCTCTTTTATGAAAAAACATTACTTGATTCTATTTGCTTGTCTCGTCTTCGTGCTTCTGGCTGTTCAACAATGGCAGGGTAGTATACCTGAAAAAAACGAAGAGGCTCAAGAAGTATTCAGCAAACAGACCGTTCGTTATGGTGCAACAGGTAGTGATGTTTACGAGTTGCAGGGAAGACTTAAAGCGCTTGGATTCTTTACAGGTAAGGTTGATGGAGACTATGGTTGGCGTACTTTGAGATCAGTTAAATGGTTCCAGAGCGAGTTTGGCCTGACAGCAGATGGAATTGTCGGTGGCAAAACAAAGCTAAAGCTATGGGAAGCGACGAAGAACTGGAAGTCGACCGGGACCTATAAGCAGGCAGCAGCAACCGAAACGAAGACAGTCAAAGCAAGCAGCACGAGCAGCTCTCGCCATGGAGTAACAGAGAACGATATCACAATGATGTCTAATGCTGTTTATGGAGAATCAAGAGGGGAGCCGTACCGTGGGCAAGTAGCGGTTGCTGCTGTCATCCTCAATCGTGTTGATGATGCGAGGTTCCCAAATACAGTCTCGGGCGTTATATTTCAACCCGGTGCTTTTACCGCTGTAGCGGATGGGCAGATTTGGCTCACTCCTAACGAAACAGCGCGTAAGGCCGTGCAAGATGCACTTAATGGTGTCGATCCCACCAATGGCTGCACCTATTATTTCAATCCGAAGACAGCTACATCTAAGTGGATTTGGAGTCGGCCGCAGATTCTTGAGATCGGTGAGCACATCTTCTGTAAATAATCAGAGATAAGGAAGTGACCTGTTGGTCGGTTGCTTCTTTTCTGTGAATATGAATATAATGGAATATCAACATTCCTGATGAGCGAGGTAAAGGAGCGTGTCAGTATGAAAGAATCCCGTTTCGTAAGAACTTCGGTAGGTAATGTACGATTGCATGTACTCCCCACCGATCGGTTTAAAACCTTCGCCATATCCATGTACATAGGCTCACCCCTAAATGAACAGAGGATTACTCCAACCGCTTTAACTCCTTTCGTATTACGCCGGGGTACGAAGTCTTATCCTGAGACTAAGGCGTTTCGCGAGAGACAAGATGAGCTATATGGAGCTGGTTTTGGCTTCGATGTGCTCAAGCGGGGTGATTATCAGATTGTTCATTTCCGTCTGGATATTGTCGATGATAAGTTTGTAAGTGATGGCCAATCCCTGTTGCGTCAAGGTTTGGCATTCCTCGGTGAAACCGTTACGAAGCCAGCACTGGAAAATAATCATTTCGTCAACAAATATGTAGAAGCAGAGAAAGCGACAGTCCGCAAAAAACTGGAGGCTGTCATTAACGATAAGATTCGTTATGCCTCTGAACGCTGCATGGAAGAGATGTGCAAGAACGAACCTTACCGGTTAAGCTCACTTGGGCGGATTGAGGATTTGGATGCTATTACCCCAGATTCCTTGTATGCCGATTATCAGAAGTGGCTTGCCGAGTCTCCGATTGATCTCTATATTGTTGGAGATACGACCTTAAAGGAAGCGGAGCAATTCGTAAGAGAAACATTTGATTTTCCTGCGAGAAAGGATGTAACGTATCTGCCACTGTCACCACAGTCCGCGGTTGGTGAGGTTAAAACCGTTATCGAGAAGCTTGATGTCAATCAGGGTAAGCTCAATATGGGTTTACGCTCTTCAGTTACGTATGCAGATGATCGTTACGCCTCCGCTTTGATGTATAACGGAATTCTCGGCGCCTTTCCCCATTCAAAGCTTTTTGTCAACGTGCGGGAGAAGGAAAGTTTGGCCTACTATGCCGGTTCACGACTGGATGGACACAAGGGCATATTGACAATTCAATCGGGTATCGAAGTGCAGAATTTTGAAAAAGCTACTGCCATCATCAAGCAACAACTTGCTGAAATGGAAGCGGGAGTTTATAGCGACAGAGAGCTGAACCAAACACGCGCAATGATTGAGAATCACCTGCGGGAAATTCGTGACTCTGCTTTTGAGATGATCGGTTTTGATTTCAACAGCATGCTCTCCGGTAAAGAAAGAACCGTGGATGATCTTGTGGAGGCGATCGCTAAGGTAACTCCACAATCCATTCAGGAAGTAGCTCGTGAAGTTAAGCTTGACACTATATACTTCTTAAGAGACCGGAAGGAGGAATAGAATATGGAATCCATCCGTTACGAACGCTTGCAGGAGAGCTTGTACTATGAAAAGCTCGACAATGGGCTGACGGTGTATGTACTTCCCAAACCTGGCTTTAGTAAAACGTATGCTACTTTCTCCACTCGGTTCGGCTCAATCGACAATCATTTTCAGCTAGAGGGTAAAGCGGACGTTCGAGTACCAGACGGAATTGCTCATTTCCTTGAGCACAAGATGTTTGAAGAGCCTGAAGGTGACGTGTTCTCGGTGTTTTCATCTTACGGTGCTTCAGCCAATGCTTTTACCAGCTTTGAACGGACCGCTTATCTCTTCTCCGCGACAGATAACGTCTACGAGAGCTTAGAGACGTTGGTGAATTTTGTGCAGAACCCCTATTTTACCGATCAGAATGTGGAGAAGGAGAAGGGGATCATTGGTCAGGAAATTAAAATGTACGAGGATAACGCGGAATGGCGATCTTACTTCGGATTAATCGAGGCGATGTATAAACTTCATCCCGTGCGTATTGATATTGCGGGCACAGTAGAAACCATTGCTCAAATCAGCAAGGAAACGTTGTATGAATGCTATCGGACGTTCTACCATCCGAGCAATATGGCTTTGTTTGTTGTCGGTGGAGTTGAGCCTGAGAAGGTGTTTGAGCTTGTGCGGGCGAACCAGTCCAGCAAAACGTTTCAACCCCAGGGTGAAATCAAACGTCTGCAACCAGATGAGCCAGCAGCTGTAGACCAGAAAGAGAAAATCACGCTTTTACCAGTGTCTTTACCGAAATGTTATTTTGGCTTTAAAGAACCGACGGGTGTTCCTCATGGTGAAGGATTGGTGAGGAGAGAACTTGGAGTCAAGCTGATGTTGGATACGTTGATTGGCTCAAGTTCATCTGTTTATCAAATCCTCTATGATGAGAACCTGATTTCAGATTCTTTTGGGCATGAATATAGTCTGAGTTCGGACTATGGTTTCTCTGTTTTTGGTGGAGACACTCCGGATCCAGCTCGTTTATTAGCTCGGTTCCGTGAACTCGTTGAACCGATTGTCGACAAGGGGCTTACGCAGGCCGATTTTGAACGCGTATTACGCAAAAGAATTGGATCTTATTTACGCATGCTAAATTCACCAGAAGCGATAGCAGGTGAATTTACGCGGTATCGGTTTAATGGTGGCGATCTGTTTGAGGTACTCCCTATCTATGAATCGCTTGATCTGACGACGATTAACGGGTTACTGCGTGAGCACTTTGATTGGGAACGCTTGGCTGTATCCTTGGTCAAGAGCGAGGAAGCATGAGCAAACCGTTTCGCGAGCAGACTGTTCTCATTACAGGTGCTAGCAGGGGAATTGGTGCTGCGGTGGCGGAGCGTTTCGCCACCGTTGGCATGAATGTCGTCATTCATTACCTGCAGTCACACGAAGCAGCCAATGAAATAGCTCGCAGATGTTCTGTTCTTGGTTCCAAAGTAATGACAATAACGGCGGATGTTCGGTCTTCAGAGCAACTTCTTCGTATGCGCGAGAAGCTGGAGGCCAAAGGGTATGTGCCTGACATTCTTGTCAATAATGCAGGTGTATCCCATTATGGGATGCTGGCTGATTTATCGGAAAACGAATGGGATCGTATATTTGAAATCAACCTTAAAGGCTCCTTTCTTATGACTCAACTGTTCATGGAAGCCATGGTGAGACAGAAGTATGGACGAATTGTGAATATTTCTTCCATTTGGGGGATGACCGGTGCATCTTGTGAGGTTGCTTATTCGGCAGCCAAGGGCGGGCTTAATGCTTTTACAAAAGCCCTAGCTAAGGAACTAGCTCCCTCTGGAGTGACGGTTAATGCCGTTGCTCCTGGTCCTGTGGATACGGAGATGATGTCCAGCTTTAGTCAAGAGGAGAAGAACGCGATCATGCAGGAGATTCCCGTCGGACGATTTGCTCACCCCGCTGAGATTGCATCCCTCGTGTATTATCTTTCTTTACCTGAGTCTGGTTATATCACCGGTCAAATCGTCAATGCCAGTGGTGGTTGGGTTACCTGATACGATTTGGTCCTTGGGCGGTTATTTCCATAGGCTCCTCCTGCATAAACACTTTCGAAGATGTGAATATTATGGGTGTTTACATCATTCTAAGGAGGAGGGGACCGGAAAAGTGC
>JAIMBU010000163.1 GCA_023511325.1 Gorillibacterium sp. | reverse complement strand
GCGAAATGGAACTTGACAGAACAAATTATGCATCGGAGATAATAAAAAATCTAGTTGATTATTGGGATAAAGAAGGGCAGTATGCGCTAAGGTTTGGACCTTATTACATATACGGAAAAGTGCCTGTGTTAGATTACAACATCCATGATGGAGATATAATCGAGCTTGTTAGGATAGGCTAAGTAGGCTGTTTGTATATTATATAAGCAACTAAGCAAAGCACACCTATAAGTAGCAATAGGGCGCCACCATTTATGTATAGGTTCTGGTCAGGGACAACGAGCATACATGCAGTTGAGTTTGTATCATCGCTAGATGTATTTGACATCTTGTATCCGGCAAAAAACATCAAAGAGCCCATCAAGATAAGGATAAATGCGAAGACAGCAAGCGAAGGGTTTCTCTTTCGTTCATAATCCGCACGTTTTAACTTTCCTTTGTAATTACTATCATCTTCTTCGAACAACTTGCTTGTCATTATCATGTCTTCAAATTTATTCTCGCCGTAAGTTCTCCTTGGTTGGTGAAGGGGTGTGTGCAACCTATATTCTGGCACCGAATCTCCTGAAATCCTGATTGCATTCTGCATTGGTTGTATTTTTATTCCGCTTGGTAATGTAACTTCAGATGGTGATAACCTATCTTCTGTTTTATTGATTGATTGCTTTTCTCCTGTGGCACGCTCAGAGGCATTGGTTGCTGCATCGAGTGCTTTTCGAGGCTGCTCAGTTTCTGAGCTTCCTATATGTTGTGCCTGTCCTTTTGATATTGTCCATTTTACACCTACGCTTGCATTTTCTTCATTTTTTTGTTGTTCCTTTTTCTCCTCTTTTTTTTCTTCCTTCGATTCTTCAAAATTTAGTGTCTGAGGAATGATAACTTTTGTAGGAGTGATGCTCATTATGTAATCGTAAGCCTCTTCCCATCTTTCAAGTAGTGCGTTTGTTTCTCTTTCAAGCATCTCAGCGTAAATCCTCTTTATCTGTTCTGTTGTTTCAAGCCAAGCCAAAATAAGATTTTCGATTTCACGAAGTTTTAAATCTTCAGGAATCGAGAGAGAGATGTTTTCCATTTCTTGTCCACGTTCCATAAGTGCATAAACATTAATGCATTGTACAGAATCGAGATCTCTTATAACCGAAAGTCTAGCATCTTCGATAGCAATCGCAGGGTCAAAGTTTTTATGCGGTCCAAATGGGAGTATATAATTGTATTTACCTTGTTTTTTTATCTCAATCACAGACTCGAAGTTTTCTTTATTTACCTCGATATTGGGATATGCCATACCATATTGGATAAAAACGATGGCGGCTTGGTTAGGCATGAGGCAACCTTGGAAATAATGTGGAAAGCCATCATAGAATCTAGGTCTAATGCTATACAATCCTTTAGAAAGATATTCCTCAACACCCCGTCTATAGTTCTGAAGGTATAATCCGAGATATTGGGCAATTTCTGCGATGTTATGCTGTGTGCAAGGTGCGATTCTTGGGTCTTCTCGAGCAACTACAACATCTAATAGTTGTCTTTCGAATGCAGCAAGCAAGCTTTTATCCAAGTCTTCAACTCTAGAGATGAGTTTCTCTAC
Organism: Gorillibacterium sp.; assembly: GCA_023511325.1. Lineage (GTDB taxonomy): Bacteria > Bacillota > Bacilli > Paenibacillales > NBRC-103111 > Gorillibacterium. The sequence goes on along the minus strand of JAIMBU010000163.1, from coordinate 4,926 downwards.
GATTGCACGTTGCTCCGTGTAGGCTTGGGCTACTGGTTTCAGATGTTTTTTTGATTCTGGATTTCATCGATGACCTTTTGTCCACCTACGGCAAGGATCTTGGCCTTCAGGGTTTCCTTGCCCTTACCCGCTTCCAACACACCTTGGGTAAGCGGCAGATAGTAAGCATCGTGAAGCGGAGTGATTTTAGCGTATTCGGTCTTGACCTTCTCTGCATCAAAGGAGAAGCCAGCGATGGGACTAATTGTGTAGCTTTCTGGATCTCGCGATACATCAAACCACTTCTTGTCTTCTGGGAGCATCGTATCTAGGGTACGGAGAAGCTCAGGCCGCCAGGTAAAGGCAAAGGCGGGGAAAGCATAAGTTGACAGGGCCTTGTAGCTGTTTTCGCCAACTGCCTCCCAATCTCTTCCTTCAAGTCCGTACTCAAGAATATCATGGTTCTCCTTAATGGACAGCCAGTTGGCTACGTCCATAGCAAGCTCAGCATGCTTGGAGGACTTCGGAATACAAAGGAAGTTCCACTGTTGAAAGGATGAGTACGCATTGATCGCATCAGCATTGGGAATAAAGATTTCCAACTCTGCTCCAGGAATCTTGAGCGCATCAAGGAGTCTTAATCCTTCTACCCCATCTCCTGTGTAATACGTAGAAGCATATTTTCCCTGATTAAATAAAGTGACCGCATTTTGTTCTTGGGCGATGTTCTTCGAGAGAATGCCGTCTTTATAGTATTTGGAGACCCGCTCGTAGCTTTCGTTTAATGTGAAGTCATCCCAGGTGCCAATAACCTTCTTGTCCGCAACGGAATAATTAAACATGTTGACACCGATTTCCTTAACGACTCCATCGGCTGTGTTGGCAGTCTTACTCAGCATGAGTGTAAGCTTGCCTCCTCTACCGTGATCGATGACGAAGGGCTTGATATCTGTTTCTTTTTCTTTCACGGTGTAGAAGAATTTCTCCAGATCGTCGACCGTCTTGATCTCAGGCAGACCATATTTCTCCCGCAAATCCTTACGGATCATAAATCCGTTAATTTGACCCTGAGTGGTGCCGAGGGGAATACCCATAATCTTATCACCGAACTTGTTATATTCCCACATTTGATCAGGAATGGATTGCTTTAATTCGGAACGTGCTGCCACCATATCATCCAGCGGGATAATTGATCCGCTAGCAATCATCTGCAGCATGGATTGCCATGGAGCATCCATGAACATATCAAAATCCTCGCCAGCCGACATCTTTACCGCAATGGAGTTGGCATAATCGCTCCATGGCAGGAAGTTCATGTTGAGTGAAGCGCCTATATTGTCCGCCTTCAACTTTTCATTTACCTTCCGCAGCACTTCGTCAAAGCCTGCCGGACGATCTGAAGGCAGATACACCTTTAGTTCTACGGTTTCCTTAGGGGCTGGCGTGTTTTCCCCTGATCCTGCAGTCGCAGTTGGATTGTCACCTGGACTTGCACTTTCCGCATCCTTGTCTGATCCGCTACCACAAGCTGTAAGCATCATTGACAGTGCCAATACAAGCGATAAAACCATACCTATTGCTTTACGTCGTCCCATCTGTTTAATTCCTCCCTTATAGTAGAACTTCATCTATGCGTTTAACCGGAGGATTCCGGTTAATGCCGGAATCCAGGCTATCCTTTGACCGCTCCCACGGTTAATCCTTTGACAAAATACTTCTGGAGCATCGGGTACAGCAAGATGATCGGTCCGATGGTAAGCACGGTGGTCGCCATACGCACGCCATAGGTTGGTGGTGTGACGGAGATGGCCGCACCTGAAGGAATCAAGCTTTTGGCAGCCTCCATGTTGGATACCATGCGGCGCAGAATTAGTTGAAGCGGGTACAGCTTATCATTATCGACAAACATCAAGCCCATAAACCAATCATTCCAATAGTTCAATGCATAGAACAATCCAACAGAAGCAAGTATCGGCTTGGAAATAGGAAGGATAATCTGAAAGAATACCCGCATTTCATTGGCGCCATCGATCCTAGCAGCCTCCTCAAGCTCCTCTGGAATGGTGCGAAAGAAGCTGACCAGCAGAAAAACCAGGAAGGGCTGGCACAATAGCGTAAGAATAAGTGCCCAGATTGTATTTTGCAAATGCAGCCATTGACTGACGACAATGTAGAAGGGAATAATCCCCCCCGAGAACAACATCGGTAGGTAGCAATAAACCAACATGGGCGATTGCAGCACATTGCGCTTGTTGGCCAGCGAATAGCCCAGCATCGCTGAGATGCAGAGGGCGCTTACGGAGCCAACCGCGGTAATGGTAAGCGAAATGGTATAACTTTGAAATAGTGTTTTCGACTGCAGAAGCGCCTCATAGGCAGCCAAGGAAAAGGCTTTAGGGAACAAGCTGTAGCCGTGAATAATCAGTTCCGTCTCCTCGGTAAACGATCCGATGACCATTAACAGAAAAGGAAACAAGCAGAATACCGCAAACACGAACGTGAAGAGATACGCGAACATCGTAAACGAACGGTCCGCAACACTTTGTTTCATCGATTTTCACCTCCTAGAATAACGCTGACTCCTTGGATGCCTTGCGTGTAATGGCGTTAGCCACAAGGACGAACATGAAACCCATAACAGATTGGAAGAGGCCGACTGCCGAGGACATGCCAAAATCATGCAACTGCCGCATCGAACGGAAGACAAAGGTATCAATGACATCCGTTGTCGGATAAAGCATGGCATTATCGCCAATAATGGCATAAATCATGGCAAAATCACCACTGAAAATCTTGCCAACCGCAAGCAGGGTCATAATGGAAATCGTCGGGGTCAAAAGCGGCAGCGTAATTTTAAACATGATCTCAAATTTGGATGCACCATCTATTCGGGCCGCTTCATAAAGCTCCTCCGAAATACCCGTAATCGTCGCCAGGTAAATGATCGAGAGGTACCCTGCTCCTTGCCACACCTTGATGATCGTCAGAATTCCTGGCCAAAGCTTGGGCTCGAACATCCAGTTGACCTGCTCCAGACCAAGGCTCATCAACCAGTTATTGATCAGCGGTTCTTCACCGCCGAACAGTGACTGGACAATCATCCCGATAACAATCCAGGACATAAAGTACGGTAGGAAGATGAGTGATTGCGAAATTCGTTTGAAGTATTTGTTGCGGATTTCATTGAGCATTAAGGCAATCAGAACAGCCGTTATCGTTGTAAATAGAATGAACAAAATATTAAGCACTAAGGTGTTCCGTGTAATGGTCCAAAAATCATCAGATGTAAAAAAATAATTGAAGTTTTTAAAGCCCACCCACTTGCTACCTGTAATGCCTTTGGAAAAATCGTAATCCTTGAATGCGATGATGATCCCATAGATGGGAAGATAGCTGAACAGGAGGAAAAAGAGCAACCCCGGTACAGCCATCAAATAAAGAAAAGGATTGCGTACCAGATGCTTCAGCTTGTACGTCCGTCCATTTCTCTTCGCCATTTGCATTTCCCCTTACCTCCTCGTAACCAATGTGCTTTGTTGTCTGCTGCCACCTTATCAAGATCCACAGTCCGGGACAATTGCTGGAATCACGGGTCTTTCCTAATCGCATGGATTTCTCGTCTTCCTAAAAACATCACTTTTGCAGAAACAATCGATTTGATTTTCTGAAATGCTCGATATGTTACAATAAAATCGCGACAAAGATGAACAGACAGAACAGGGGCTTTCTCCATGTTGAAAAATAGATATTGGTCATTTTCCTTTAAAAGGCATCCGACGTATATGAAAATCATTTTTTACTTTGTGACGGTTAATATAATCGTCCTCGCCCTTTCCTTCATTCTGCTTTATCGAATCTCCTCGCAGACATTGCTGAAGGAAATTGGCAGTCACTCGGAATCACTCTTAGTGAATACCGCCAAAAATACGGCTCAATTGATGGAGTGGTCGATCGATTACAGCTACTCCTCTTCAGATGATCCGCTGCTGCAGGTCTACGCTCTCTCCGATGAGTACAATGATTTGGATACTTATACAGTGTGGACCCGACTGATGGATATTAAGAAAAGCAATCCCTCTATCGATTCTGTCTATCTGATCAATGACTATACAAAGAAAATTATCGATTCCCGGCTTGGGGTAACGGATTTTGCTAGCTTTAATGATCAGGAGATTCTCACCAAGCTACGAAATCGGGAAATCGGCGATAAATTAGTCCTGCTTCCGCGCGTCATCACCTTGCCCTTAGGTTCCAGTGAGCAGAAGAAAGTGATTACACTCGTGATCAACTATGAGACAAACGGAAAGTCACTCTCAGCTTTCGTGCTGAATGTGGATACCGAGAAAATGATGACCCTGCTACAAAAAAACACCAAGTTCGAACAGACTAACGTGTCCATTTTTAATGAAGCAGATGAGTTGGTTTTCACTACCTCGACCTTGTCAGGCACTGAACTGCTCGAACTAAGCCGACAAAGTAAATCAACGGCAAGTGGCTGGAAGCTGTTCCACCCTCTTCAACAAGAGGAGCAGTTGCTCGTGTATTCGACTACTTCTATTAAGGGCATTCAACAATGGAAATTTATCGAGACGATCCCCAAAGCGGTGATTCTGGAAAACATTAATATACTCGGTAAAATTTCCTTCATTCTATTTATCAGCCTATTTATTACGTCCCTTGGTGTAATCATCCTCATCTCCAAACGGGTATACTCCCCGATTCAGGAGTTGGTTCATAATGTCATGCTTCAGCATCACGCCGAGAAGTTCGGAGAGCGAAAAGGCGCAAGCGAGATGGACTACCTCTCTGACGTCTTTGTATCCCAATCAGAAAGAATCCATGAACTGACGGAGCATTGGCGTTCTAACACGATACTCGAACGAGAACAATACATGCGGGAGCTGCTTCGTACTTCCCCGGCTTCTTTAGATGAAATCAGAACTGACT
>JAIMBU010000162.1 GCA_023511325.1 Gorillibacterium sp. | reverse complement strand
CTCCTCGTGGGAGCCGCTGGTACGGGTCGACCGTCAGCCGCATTATCCGTAACCCCAGTTACCTGGGGACGTATATGGCCTATAAGGTCGACTATCACCAGGGCTTCCGGCGACAAAGGCCGCCGGAAGAGCAGTTCGCGCTGCCGATCGCGGCGCTCGTCGACGCGGAGGTCTTCGCGGCCGCGGCGTGCACGCTTGAGCGTGGCCGCAGGCATGGGCGCCCGCGCCGAGCGCAGCGGCTTGCCGCGGGCCACGCGGTGTGCGCCGCTTGCGGGCGGAAGCTGGCGGCGGCGTATGCCCGCAGCGGGGCAGCGTACTATCGCTGCCCCGGGGGCGGTTCCGCCAGCGCGGCTAGTGCCGGCGGCTTGCTAGCGCCTGCGCCTGCCTCCGGCTTAGCGGTTCCCGCCGCGCTCGCTTCTGCCGCCACCATGCCTCTGCCGGTGATTATGCCAGTTGCTCCTGACACTGCTCTCAGTGTTGCGCCGCCTGCTTCGGGCCTCACTTTCGCCTCCACACCGCTCTCACCGTCTACCGCCGCGCCCCTCGCTCATTGCACAGCGAGGCGCTACTGGAACGCGGAAGCCGTCGACACCCTCCTCTGGGAGCGTGTTAAGGTGACGGTCGTGCGTACGCTAGTCTATTGGCTAGGTAGCGAAAAACTACCGCTCGCAGGAGCAGCCCTTGCCAGCCCCTGCACTAACCGAGCCGCCCAGCCAGAAGTGATTCGCCTAGGGGCGCGGCGCGGCAAGCTGGAGGAGCGCCGAGCAAAGCTTCTCGATCTTTATCTCTCGGAAGGAATAGAGCGACAAAGTTATGACCGAAAATTGGAGGAATTGCTTGCTGAGGAAGCTCGGTTAAATGAGCAGCTTGCTCAGCTGTTGGAGCTGGAGCAAGCTAATGAAAACCGTGGTGAATGGCTAACGATATTATCAACCATGAGTCAGAGTGAGCGAGACGATTTTTTACTAAAGGTCGACCAAATGTTGGAGACAGCCACATTCTCTTTAAAGCAGCGGCTCGTTGAATGCATGGTTGAACGTATACATTTTCATGACGAGCTCAAAATTACGATAAGCTATTGTGTGACTAGAGCAGATTCAACTGATTGCAACAAGCTTCAACTGACTGCAACAGATGGATAGCTTACAACTGAGCGTAAGTGCATTCAGTCTATTCAGCGGACCCCAAAGCCCTTATTTGTGCCGATATTGATCATTATTTCTCTGTGCGGACACAGGAGTCCTTATTAGCCTGCATCAGGCAGAAATCAATGGAATTTTGATAAATAACGACTCCTGTGTCCGCATGATCGCCAAATGCTGTTTGTGGGCATCAATAGCGTCCCTACGGTCCGCTTGCTCCGAATAGTAGACACCAAGATGATAATAATGAAAGGATCATTCGTTTCAAAGCTGTACACAGTGGCAATGCTAATGTTTAAAAGGAGCTCAAAACGATAATCAGTGCTTGAAAGGTGCTTTAATGAAAAGATTCTATCTCTCCAGGTCGAATTCCCCGTAGCAAGTTGGGTGGAACAAATTCGTTTGGAGAAGAGATCCCCCCGTAGTAAGCTATAGGAGAAGAACTCATTCAAAAAGGGATAGCGGTCCTATCGTTTGAGCACGAAAAGGGAGCGTTTCCGGTGAATTTGGCTATTGAATGATATGGAGATAGCTGAAATAGATGAAAATAGTAAAAACCTGCAAAAGTGCAGCAATTTCGGTCCGTTTGGTCGTGCATTAGAAAAAGCCTGTATAAGTGCAGTAATTTCGGCATAGATGAGCCGTGACAAGGCATGGAAGGAAAAATAACTGCACTTTTGCAGCAATAGGGGAAGATCAGGCTTCCTCGCTAAAAAAAGATGTACAATTGCAGGCTTTTTACTGTCTCTACTGTCTGCTTGCACCCATGCACTTATGCGATAAGTAGCCTAATTTTACAAATTGGTATGGAGATTGATGGAATACGGGGCTTCAACTTCTTAAAACAGGTACGAACTGTAATTGACGCCAGAGCAATGGAAGTGAAATTGGCTCTCATTTAAACACTTACTTCATACATCTGCAGCAGCGCTCTACACCGAATTGTGGCTTTGCACATTCCCCTCGCCTCCATATGAAGATCCGCTGAAATAGCGGTTTTTTTGCTGTCTATAGGCTGTTTTAATGGGTACGGTTTGGACGAATTCAAATTCAATACATGTCTTCAAATTTGATGAAATGAATCCTTTTTCTCAAATTGAAGTATTATAGGATAAGATATAATCTTTCCAAGGAGGGGACTCATCATGGGTATCTTGTCGAGGTTTAGAGATATTATGGCTAGCAATGTTAACGCCTTATTGGATAAGGCAGAGGATCCGGAGAAGCTCATTGCTGATTACATGCGGGGTTTGAACAGCGACCTGGGCAAGGTGAGAGCGGAGACGGCTTCAGTGTTGGTGGATGAGAGAAGGGCGAAACGTGCATTGGATGAATGCAGCGCCGAGATCAAGAAGCTGCAGGCTTATGCGGAGAAGGCAGTGGAAGCCGGGAATGATGAGGATGCGCTAAAGTTCCTGGACCGAAAGGCAACGCAGTCAGAGAAAAAAAATCAATTTCAAGCCGCCTATGACACGGCTTCTTTAAACGCTGCAAGTATGAAACAAATGCAGGATAAGCTTGTGGCGGATATGGATCAGTTAGAAGCAAGGCGGACCAATCTGCAAGGGAAAATAGCTGCTACCCAAACTCAGCAAAGATTAAACGCTAGCGGCTCCCCTTTGAGCGATAATGATTCCATTTTCAAAGCCATGGAAGAGAAGGTTAATAGCGCTTATAATGAAGCCATGGCGATAGCCGAGCTTAGAGCAGGAACGAAGGATAATCTGGATGACCTATTTGCCCAAAATGAAAAGAGTACGCCTAGGAATGCGGAAGATGAATTAGCTGCAATCAAAGAACAAATAAAGAATAAAGAAGAATAGTAATTTATTCTTTATCGAGGTGAGCAGATGTCGGTTATCGAATATAAGTGTCCAAACTGCGGTAGTAGCATGGTCTTTGACAGTGAGACAGGGACGCTATCTTGTCACAGCTGTGGAAGAAAAGATAATATCGAGAATAGTTCAGATCCTTTGACGAAAAATGTTTTTTCTGAAGCGGAGGCGAAGGAGTACCATTGCACAAGCTGCGGAGCCGTTATTATGACTGAGGCGGAAACAACGGCAACGGTCTGTAGCTTCTGCGGTTCAGCGGTAGTTCTTGGTGACCGTCTGACTGGGAAGCTGGCTCCAGCACTGGTCATCCCTTTTTCCATTAGTAAGGAAGAAGCGATGATCGCTTTCCGAAAATGGTGCAGGAAGGGCCGTCTGACACCAAGCGGTTTTATGACAGCCAATCGAATCAAGGGAATAACTGGGCTGTATGTACCTTTCTGGCTATATGGGCTAAACAATGATATCGAGGTTCAGGCCCAAGGGACGAAAGTGAATTCCTACACGAGGGGTGACTACCACTACACGGAAACCCAGCATTTCGCGGTGTATCGGAAGATTCGTCTAAATTATGTAAAGCTGCCCATTGATGCTGCTGAGAAGATGAATGATAAACTGATGGATAAATTGGAGCCTTTTCCTTACGATCAGCTAAAAAGCTTCAAAACTCCCTATCTGGCCGGCTACGTTGCAGAAAAATACAGCTATAGCGAAGAAGAGCTTCTCCCGCGCGCCAAAGAAAAAATCAGTAACTATATCGACGCTTATATTCAGTCTTCGGTAGCAGGGTATACCTCCGTGAGCTATACCAATAAGCAAATTGATACAACCATGAAGCAGGCGGATTACGCCTTGCTTCCGGTGTGGATGGTACACTATGACTACAATAAAATGGAGCATATGTTTGCCATGAACGGTCAAACAGGCAAAGTGGTGGGCAAGCCTCCGATTAGCATGATGAAAGTGACCGCATGGTTTGCCAGCATTTCCGGAGTCGCTTTCCTTTCCCTGAAGCTAATCTCCTTGATGATGGGAGGAGGATTCTGGTGAGAAGGAATAAAGTAATTCTGACAGTTTTGATCTTCTTCACAGTTATTCTAGCCGTTTCCATGGTGAGGCCGGCAGGCGCAGTAGCCGCTACAGAATTGAAGCAATTGGTTTACGATGAAGCAGGCCTGCTTAGTCAGGAAGAGTATGACCAGTTGAACGTGATGGCGAATGAATACGGAGCCCAAAGAGAAACGGACATTATTATTTATACCTCGAACAATACTGAAAGTATGGATGTCATGAAAATGACGCAGGATTTCTACGATGAGCATGCACCTGGATATGATAAGAGTCATGGCAATGCGGTCATCTTGACGATGGACATGAAGAATAGAGAATTGTATTTGGCCGGATTTTATAAAGCAGAGCAGTACCTGGATGACGGCCGGCTTGATAAGATCCGCGCCAAGATTAGCCCAGATTTAACAAACGGTGACTATGAGCTTGCCTTTGAAAAGTATATTCAAACTGCGTACAAATACATGGGGTTCAGCCCAGGGGTGAACCCAGACAACATCCTGTTCAATATTTGGTTTCAATTGGCGGTTTCGCTGGGCATCGGGGGAATTGTCGTTGGGCTGATGGCTTATCATTCCGGAGGGCGTGTTACGGTAGATCGGCAGACCTACGAGGATGCAGGTACTTCGGGGGTTCTGGAGCATCAAGACCAGTACATCCGCACAACGGTAACGAAACATAAGATTCAAAAAAGCAATGGCGGCTCGGGCGGCGGTGGTGGCGGGAGGACCGGCGGTGGTCATTCGCATAGTGGAAGCAGAGGATCATTTTAATGGAGGGATGGGTACAGAATGGGGCTTTTTAAAAACCAATTTGCCAATGTTGTGGAATGGGAAGAATTTAGAGATGATATGATTTTTTGGAAGTGGAGCAACCGGGAGGTTAAAAAAGGAAGCAAGTTAATCATCCGTCCTGGTCAAGACGCCATCTTCGTAAATAGCGGCAAGATCGAAGGGGTTTTCGAGAATGAAGGGGAATATGCCATTGATTCGGAGATTATCCCCTTCCTGTCTACGTTGAAAGGGTTTAAATTTGGCTTTAACAGTGGGATGAGGGTAGAAGTCTTATTCGTCAACACGAAGGAGTTTACTGTCAAATGGGGGACGCAGAATCCCGTTCTGATCCCGGCTCCCCAGCTTCCGGGCGGCATGCCCATCCGCGCTAACGGTGTGTTCACCTTTAAAGTGAACGATTATGTTACGCTCATCGATAAGATTGCCGGGATCAAGGATAGTTATTTGGTTGAGGATGTTAAGATTCGAATTACATCCGTATTGGATCAGTTGTTGATGAAGTGGATCAGCAGAGAAGGCAAGGATATGTTTAATCTGCAAGCGAATGCTTTCGACATTGCCAAGGGCATTCGTGAGGATCTGGATATGCAGGTGATGGACAACGGGATGACGATTACAGGCTTTCAGGTGATGAGCTTCAATTACCCTCAGGAAATTCAGGATATGATCACGAAGACAGCTTCCCATGAAATGATTGGCAATCTGCAAAAGTATCAACAGGTTACCATGACGGACGGCATGGCATCCGGCAACGTAAAAGGCGGCGGCGCTGCCGCGGACATGGCGGGTATGATGATGGGGATGAACATCGCCAATGAAATGATGAAAAATGTAAACCAAAGCCCCAAGACCTCTGAGAACCAACCTGGTCCGGATGCTCCAGCTCCTTCTGGAGGTAATAAAAAGACCAACTTCTGTCCGAACTGCGGGACGAAGAACGAAGGAGCTAATTTCTGTTCGCATTGCGGCCAGAAGCTGAGCGTGTAAGGGGACAGTCAACGCACGAACGAATGGTTACAATTTACATGGCAATAGAAAAGGAGCAGGCTGTCGAAGAAATTCGGCAGCCTGTTTTTTGCATGCATCTGAATGTTATGAGATAACGCGAAGCCATAAGCAATAGAAATAGCTGTGAACAGACTATTTCGTGAGGGTCGTCTTTTTTGCGTATTAACCAAGCTAGCGCCATCAGCCGCTGCGAGTCCGACAAGACAAGAGCCTACCATCTCGCTCTGCCAGGTAATCGTTGGAAGTGCTTCCATACATTTTGCGAGTATATGGTAAACATTTGCTCGCACGTAGAAACTTTATTGGATATCACCAGAAATCAATGGATTGACTGCTACTCATGTTGGAGTCGATTCTTTAAAATGAAGAAACGATAAAAAAGAGAAGGTGATGAAATTGAGTAAAGCCAGCAGGGCGCCAGCCGCCAGCATAAGAGTAAGAAGCCACCGTTTGCGACTGATCCGCGGAAATCTCGATATGTATGCGCTGCTGATTCCGGGAATTGTTTTTTTACTATTGTTCAAATATACCCCGATGTACGGTATTGTGATCGCCTTCCAGGATTTCAACATTTTCAGCGGGATCACTGGCAGTGAATGGGTGGGACTAGCGAACTTCGAGAAGCTGATTCATTCGGACGAGTTTCTGCAGGTGCTGATCAATACGCTACTGATCAGTCTATAT
>JAIMBU010000161.1 GCA_023511325.1 Gorillibacterium sp. | reverse complement strand
TCAATATCTTGGGTGGTAATGTCGTTGATTGCTTCTTCGATCACACTTTGTAATTCCACTTGGTTGGTGAAGGAAGCCTTCTTCACCTTCTTGATCTTGGCAAACCCGTACTCAATGGGGTTAAGGAAAGGAGAATAGGGCGGAAGGAAAAGAACCTCAATGCCTTTAGCTTTTTTGAGGGAATCAAGAAAAATGCCTCAACCTGTTCTGCATGATGAATTTTTGCGTTATCGAGAATAACAAGGAAATTGGCAGAAAGATGAGGTGACAACGCATTCAAGAAAACAACCAAACTATCTTGCCAGTAAATAATGTCTATATCTCTGGTTTTTTACAAGATAGTCGCGCGTTGCTCATAGGCGGTTTGTGAGACTTCTGCTGCATATTGACCGTCCCTCTGATTGCGGTAGTTTATGGGCTACGCTAGAATGAGGGCGATTCGGTTCACACCCAAATGCTCGGTTTGACCACCCTAATTGGTGAGTAGTTCGAAATGACTTCGTTCCCTTATGCTAAAAAAGGTATAACTCATGGTTGGATTCTCCTTGTGTGAATAGTGTCTGGTAACTTCATTCGACACGAACCCTCCATGGGTTGTTTTCTATGTGTCGCACTTCATCTTACAATCCGTCAACTGTAAAACATACAGTTATTATGACCTAAAAAGGGGTGGGCTAAGATCTAGATGTATAACATACATCTAATTCGGACCTGATTTAGCTTTTTGGCGCAAAACGACTTTTTAACTGTATGTTCTACAGTTGGATCAATGAGAATCGACGATAACGATGAAATTAGATGTATGTTTTGCAGTTGCTATATTAAAATCAACATGCTTTGAGCCTACTCCGCCCCCGCAGACTCAAGCGTTTGGCATTCAATGAGTAATAATGGCTACGCGCTCTCAGTACTCACCAGATGTTTAACCTAAAAGAACAGCTGGAGAGATTTGCTCCAGCTGTTTCACTTAAACGTTCGGTAAGAATAAAGTTTGGGAGGCAATCCACTTTTAAAGTGGCAGCTTAGCTTATGCGTCTACTGAGCAACCCGCTGCTTAGTCCCTTTAGCAATCAGTTTCATGAGCAGCTCGTTACTTGGCCCCTCTAACTTAGCAATCAGTTTCATGGCAGCTTGTTACTTGGTCCTTCTAACTTAGCAATCAGTTTCATGAGCAGCTTGTTACTAAGCCCGTCTAGCTAGCTCCCTTGGCTGAACAATCAACTACACGAGCAGTTCAATACCGGCTTGCGAGCTGCCAGCGTTTCATCTGGTCGACTTATCACTGTTGTGTGCGGTGCATTCCGCAGCAGCTCCGGCTCATGCTCGGCTTCTTGGGCAATGCGGATCATCGTATCGATGAAGCCGTCGAGCGTTTCCTTGCTCTCGGTTTCGGTCGGCTCGATCATGATGCACTCCTCCACATTAAGCGGGAAGTAGATGGTTGGCGGATGGTAGCCGAAATCAAGCAGACGTTTGGCAACGTCAAGCGTATGCACTCCGAAAGCAGCTAGCTTTTTGCCGGATAAAACGAATTCATGCTTGCAGATCACGTTGTACGGTGCTTCATAGTAAGGCGCCAGACGCACACGCATATAGTTGGCATTGAGGACCGCGACCTCAGATACCCGCCGCAGTCCTTCGGGACCGTAGGAACGGATATAGGTATAGGCTCGCACAAGAATACCAAAGTTGCCGTAAAAAGCTTTAACCCGGCCAATGGAGTGGGGTCGATCATAGTCAAAGTAATAATCACCCTTGCCAGAGTTAACCGAGGAATCGCTTGACTCCCTGCGTTCAACCATAGGTTTGGGTAGGAAAGGAATCAGCTTGGCATTGACACCAACAGGCCCCGCACCTGGACCACCTCCACCGTGGGGGGTGCTGAATGTTTTGTGCAGGTTGAGATGCACCACATCAAAGCCCATATCGCCCGGACGGGTAATGCCCATGATTGCGTTGGAGTTAGCACCATCGTAATAAAGCAGGCCACCTGCTTCATGAACAATGCGGGCAATCTCGACAATGTCCTGCTCGAACAGTCCGAGCGTGTTTGGGTTTGTCAGCATGAGTGCAGCGGTATCGTCGCCGACAGCCGCTTTCAGTGCATCGAGGTCGACGAGGCCCTTGGCATTAGAGCGAATGGTCACCGTTTCGAAACCAGCCACCGTTGCGCTTGCCGGATTGGTACCATGTGATGAATCGGGAACGATGACCTTGATCCGTTGCTTATCCCCGCGGCTTTCGTGATAGGCGCGAATCATCATCAGTCCGGTCCATTCTCCATGGGCACCGGCTGCTGGCTGTAACGTTACTTTGTCCATGCCCGTGATCGCAGCTAAGTCCTGTTGCAGCACATACATCAGTTCTAAAGCACCTTGAATTGAGGATTCCGCTTGGTAAGGATGAATCTTGGCAAAGCCGGGAAACCGAGCTGTGTCCTCGTTGATTTTCGGGTTGTATTTCATCGTACAAGAGCCAAGTGGGTAGAAGCCATTATCGATCCCAAAGTTACGGCGTGAAAGGGCGGTGTAGTGGCGGATCACATCAACCTCGTACACCTCAGGAAGTGCAGCAGGCTTGGCACGAAGCAGGTGAGTGGGAATTAGCGCGGTAGGGTCTAGCACGGGTACGTCACACTCGGGTAGAGAATACCCAATACGCCCCGGCTGGCTCAACTCGAAGATCAGCGCTTGGTCATGCTTGGGTAAGCTACGCTCAGCAGTCGACGCTTCATTATTCGTCGATTGCTCCGACTGTGTTGATAGTGTGTGATCGGTAGGTATAGTGCTGTGCGCAGATTTATCGTTGTTGTTCATAGAAGTTCCCCCAATCGGGCAGCGAATTGGTCAATCTCTTCCTTGGTTCTGCGTTCGGTAACAGCGACTAGCATGTGGCCGGCAAGCTCAGGGTAATCGCGGCCAAGATCGTAACCTCCGATAAAACCAGCCTCCAACAGCTTTTCATTAAGCGCAGCGAGGTTAGCTTGCTGTGGCAGCTTAATCACAAATTCATTGAAGAAGGCTGCGTTCAGAGGAACAGTAACACCGGGAAGGGAGCGCAGTGTAGTGGCAGCATAGTGCGCTTTTTGCAGGTTTAGCAGGGCGGCTTCACGCAGACCTTCCTTGCCCATCACGGACAGGTAGATGGAAGCACAGAGAGCAAGTAAGGCTTGATTCGAGCAGATGTTCGAGGTCGCCTTCTCCCGACGGATATGCTGCTCACGTGCTTGTAGGGTCAAGACGAAGCTGCGTTTGCCTTCGCGATCGACCGTTTGACCGACAATGCGACCGGGCATCCGCCGCTTCCACGGCTCAGCCACGGCAAAATATCCGCAGGTAGGGCCGCCGAGCGAGGAGGAAATACCGAGCGGCTGCGCATCACCAACAACGATATCCGCGCGCCATTTGCCTGGCGCCTCAAGAAGGCCAAGGGAGAGCGGATTAGCGCTGACGATCAGCAATGCTCCTGCTGCATGAATGTCGGGCTCCATCGCTGGAATATCCTCGATACCGCCAAAGAAGTTAGGCGACTGAACAATGACAGCCGCAGTTTTGTCATTGATTGCTGCTTTCAACGCGACCAAATCGGTCACGCCATCTACGCAGCCTACCTCGACGATCTCTAGATTTAAGCCATGTGCAGAGGTTAATAGAATCTGCCGAGCTTCGGGATGAACCGCACGTGAAACGACAATTCGTTTGCGTTTGGTCGCTCCACTGGCGAGCGCCCCGGCTTCAGCTAAGGCAGTCGCTCCGTCATACATGCTGGCGTTGGCGGCAGCCATTCCGGTCAGTTCACAAATGTAGGATTGAAATTCAAAAATAGCTTGCAGCTCACCTTGGCTGATTTCCGGCTGGTAAGGCGTATATGCCGTATAGAACTCGGAGCGAGAGATCATATGGTTGATGACGACGGGGACGTGATGATCATAAATTCCCGCACCTAGAAAGCTCACATACCGATCGAGATCGGCATTCTTCCCGGCTAGCTGACCCATATGTCGCAGCAGTGCATATTCATCCAGTGCTGCTGAAACGGGAAGTGTGCCCTTAAAGCGAATAGACGCGGGAATATCAGCAAACAGTTGATCAACACTGTCGATGCCGATAACCTGGAGCATTTCTTTTTCATCCTTTTCTGTAACCGGCAAGTAACGATGCTTCATTGCTTTCCACTCCTCTTAAACATCAGATTTTTGAACGGCTAGCTTCGGCTTTTTGTAAAAAGGGGTCGCAACGACCTGTGCCCTCAGCATTTTACCGCGGATTTCAATGAGAATTTCGGTGCCAAGCTCAGCGTATTCAGTTTCCAGCAGGGCAAGCCCCAAATCCCGTTTGAGCGAAGGGGAGCGTGTTCCTGTCGTAACCTCACCGATGCGTTTATCTCCAACATAAAGTGGATAATGTGATCGGGGAATACCTCGGTCGATCATTTCGATGCCGACAAGCCTGCGCGATAAGCCCTCGGTATCCTGTTTTAGCAATGCCTCACGACCAATAAAGTTGGCTTTATCCAATCGGACAAAACGCTTTAGACCCGCCTCCAGCGGAGAAATATCTGCCGAAAGCTCCTGTCCATACAGAGAGAGACAAGCCTCAAAGCGCAGCGTATCGCGGGCACCTAGCCCAATAGGAGTAATTCCAAATTCTTCCCCAGCAGCAAGCAGTCCATTCCAAACAGCGGGAGCATCTGCTGCCGCAACGTAAAGCTCAAAGCCATCTTCTCCGGTATAACCGGTGCGAGAGACGATGGCCGATGCTCCAAAAACGGTGGCTTCAGGTACAAAAGTAAATGGCTTGAGCTCGGAAAAGGAAGCCGAAACAATAGTTGCCGTGAAGCTAGCAACCTTGGCCATAATGGCAGAAGCCTGTGGCCCTTGGAGAGCAATCAAGGACATGTCAGCGGAGAGGTTTTCGACGGTGACTCCATCAAGCAGGTGATCCTCCATCCATTCCAAGTCCTTTTCAATATTTGCGGCATTGAGGACAACGAGAAATTTCTCGCGGGAGAAGCGGTAGATGAGCAGATCATCAATCGTACCTCCATGGGGATAGCACATTAAACTGTATTGAGCTTTGCCATCTTCAAGTCGTGAGACGTCATTCACGGTGAGAAACTGCAGGTAGGCTTCAGCGGCAGGGCCGCTTACCATAACTTCTCCCATATGGGAGACATCAAACAGTCCCGCTCGTGTGCGAACGGTATCATGCTCGATCTGGATTCCAGCAAACTGTACAGGTAGCTCCCAACCACCAAAATCAATGCAGCGAGCACCAGCATGTGCAGCATATAACGGGAATAAAGGCGTTCTTTTTAAATGGGACATCACAGGGCACCTCTTTACATGGAATGGGTATAAAAATAGTCTGATTAGCCGAAAAATAAAAACGGACAGCGAAAAAAGAGACGGTCGCCCGTAGGCATTCCGTGTCTTTTTCCCTGTCCTTTGTACCTGAGAGTTACCTCTTGTCGTTCATGCTGGCAAAAGTTTCCCCTTGGGTGACCCTATTGATGGGTGCTCTCCAGAGACGCGTCCGGCCATGGTCCTTTTGCCTGAGAGATTCACCCCTTCGGGCTTACTCCTTCGGCGTTACCGCTTAGATCCGGTAATCTCTCCCATGACTTTCATCCGCCATATGTCGTTATTTATATACTCATTAATACGGTAAAAACGGTCAAATGTCAATAAACGTAACATCATCCACGAATAAAACGTTTGACAAGTTTCTGTACATGCCTATACTTTTATTACGTAGAGTTTTTTTGGCCTATGAAATTAGACTTCCTGAATCATTGGGAAGCGCAACTCCATACAAAGTGAGGCGTAATCCATGAGTGAGGTTAAAAGCGATCTGGTTTACAGCAAGGAACATGAATGGGCGGAAGTAAGAGATACGAAGATCATCCGTGTCGGAATCACTGATTTTGCTCAAAGTCGTTTGGGTGACATTGTGTTTGTTGAGCTTCCTGGAGTGGGAGCAAGCGTCGAAGCTGGAGACAGCATTGGAACGATTGAATCGGTAAAGACTGTTTCGGATCTCTATACGCCGGTTGCTGGCGTTGTCGTCAAGGTGAATGAAGCACTGATCGATCTTCCTGAGCTTGTCAACGAACAGCCTTATGGTGATGGCTGGATCGTGGAGATTGAGACAACGGTAGAAGCAACAGAGGCTCTCGCAAGCTTGCTTAGTCCCGAAGATTACGAACTGCTTACCGTGGAAGAGTAACTCTAAACGGAGCCATGGGACAACTTAACCAAGATTGATTTTTCCAACGAGACTCCAACCCACTATAAGAGTGGTTTTGGAGTTTCTTTTTGAAATTTCATGCCGGTAATTGCTGCACGGACGTAAGGATCCCAATAGGGGGCTCCTGCTTCCATTTGATACTGTCACCAGTTGACGGATGACGGCTTCAAGCGCATATGTCATCGTTCCCTCGGCACCCTTTCCTTGAAAAGGCTGTCGTCTGACGTATATCCGAAAAAATGGTATCGGAGGGTTTAACCTCGGGCAGCAGGGAAGAAGGG
>JAIMBU010000160.1 GCA_023511325.1 Gorillibacterium sp. | reverse complement strand
CCTGATGGCATGTGGTACGAAACCGAACGCTCCAGCCAGCAATATGGGCTCCCCTACTGCAATGGACAAAGGAAAGCCTGCACCTGATTTTGCATTACAGGATCTGAAAGGTAACTCCATTCAACTGGCGGATCTCCAGGGTAAGAAAGTGTATGTGAAGTATTGGGCTTCCTGGTGTTCCATATGTCTAGCTGGACTTGATGAGCTAAATACCTTAGCTAACCAAGAAAACGACTTCACCGTAATCACCATTGTCAGTCCTGACTTTCGCGGGGAGCAATCGACGGAGGATTTTACCAAGTGGTTTAAAAAGCAAAAGATGGATAACATCACCGTATTATTGGATCAAAAAGGAACATGGACGCAAAAATTCGCTGTCCGAGGTTATCCGACCTCCGCTTACATTGGCTCCGATGGTGTGCTCGTAAAAGCTGCACCTGGTCACAATTCCAATGAAGTCATCGCTCAGACATTTAAGATCATAAAGTAATAGCTTACAGAAGGAGGTACTGATATGAAGCGGTTACCCTTTTTGTTCTCTCTATTCTTGTTCTTGTTATTGATAGCTGCTTGTTCGCCCTCTGGTCAAACGCCAGCCCAAACGAATGCGGGTTCTTTACCCAATAACCCCAATAAGACCGTTGACTACTCAAAGAGAAAGTTGGACACTATTTATTTGGCAGGTGGTTGCTTTTGGGGAGTCGAAGCTTATATGTCGCGCATCTATGGGGTCGAGGATGTAACCTCTGGGTACGCCAATGGTACAGGTGACGCCCCCTCTTATGAAGATGTCGTTCGTGGGGACCGCGGATTTGCTGAAACGGTTGAAGTGAACTACGATCCCGCGCGAGTTACGCTCTCAGAGCTATTAACCGCTTACTTCAAGGTCATCGATCCAACAAGCCTAAACAAGCAAGGGAATGATCGGGGACCGCAATATCGCACAGGAATTTATTACTCCGATGCCAAAGATGCCTCGATTATAGCAGCAGCGGTTAAACAGCAGCAGCAAGAATATGATAAACCGATCGTCACCGAGGCTTTGCCACTCACCAATTACTTCCTAGCGGAAGAATATCATCAAGATTACTTGGAGAAAAACCCTGATGGTTACTGCCATATTGATCTGAGCATATTAGATGATCAAGAGATTAAAGTGGATGCTACCTTATATCCAAAACCAAGCGATGAAATACTCAAGAGCAAGCTGACTCCTGAGCAATATCAGGTAGCAGTACTCGAAGATACGGAACACGCATATTCCAACGAATATTGGGATCAATATGAGCCCGGCATCTATGTAGATGTAGCGACTGGTGAGCCTCTCTTCGCAAGTGTTGATAAGTATGATTCGGGATGCGGCTGGCCGAGCTTTACCAAGCCCATTATCCCGGAGGTAGTCACCTATCACACGGACAATAGCTTTAGCATGGTCCGGACGGAAGTCAGAAGTCGCAGCGGCAATATTCATCTGGGTCATGTCTTTGATGACGGACCCGTAGACAAAGGTGGTAAAAGGTTCTGCATCAATAGCGCCTCGATCCGCTTTGTTCCTCTGGCAGATTTAGCGCAGGAAGGTTATGAATATTTACGTTCTGTAGCCAAATAAGTAGGACAATGCCTAATAATATTTTTGTCATGGGTTTGCACTTATAATAGATCCATGAGGGATAAAAGAAATCAAATGGGACAACATGTGGGGGAAAGTAAAGAAAGGAGACTTTAGGATGAATCGTATATGGATGATTATTGCTCTGCCTGTATTGACCTTGGTTCTATTCAGTGGCTGTTCCAAAGATAAAGCCGAGCCCGCTTCTCCTCTAGCTTCGTCCTCTAGTTCTCCTATCACAAGTACAGGAACTTCGAGTCCAGTGGCTACAGCTACCCCCATTGAAACTGCAATCCCTAGTCCTTCCCCAACCTCTGTAGCGACTGCTCCCCATTCTTATGAGGACCCGCAAGCAGCTAAGCGCGTAATTGAACAACGTGCTGCCGAAGTGATCGCTGTCTTGGCCCAAAAGGATAGTGCGAAGCTTGCCAAACTAGCTTACCCTGTTGATGGTATTCAGTTTTCTCCCTACTCCTTCATTGATCCGGTCAATGACCAACGCATCACACCAACTAATTTGGCTACGTTGCTGTCGTCCTCTACAGTCATGAACTGGGGAACCTATGATGGCTCCGGTGACCCCATCCAACTTACCTTCGCTGCCTATTGGGCGAAATTTATCTATGATCATCCATTTGCAACCGCACCGTCAGTGACTTATAACCTTATTGTTGGTAAAGGCAACATGAGCAACAATGTATTCAGCCTCTATCCACCTAGCCAGTACATTACAGTCGAATACCACTTCGATGGCTTTGATCAGCAATATGCAGGCATGGACTGGTCCAGCCTCCGGATTGTATTCGCCCCATACCATAACAATTGGTACGTCACTGCAATTATGCATGATCAATGGACGACTTAATAGCAATAATCGAAAAAAGCTCAAATCCATGATGGATTTGAGCTTTTTTTTCGATTTCGATCCACGGACAGGCGCCCGCAGCATTCTTCGACACCATGTGTTATTGGTGAAATATTAGAGCGATATAAAAGAGAAACTTAATTTTGCATATATTCTAAATCGACAAAATAATTTCCGGGAAATAAAATTCACCGTCATCTACAATAGTTCGACATCATACGAAGAATTCGATATTATGGCAGGTGCTAAATTACGAACGATTCTCCCCTACCTAAAGTTAGCACAGCTCCCGCTTAACCACTTCAACGATAGTATGCACATAAGCCTCAAGCTGGGCTTTATCTGGACCTTCTGCCATGACACGAATTAAAGATTCAGTGCCTGAAGGACGCACGAGTACCCGCCCATTCTCACCAAGCTGATCTTCAACTTGCTTTATGGATTGCTCTATGGCTAAGTTGTCCTTCAGCTTTGATTTATCAGTTACCCGTATATTGATCAGCACCTGAGGAAATTTTGCCATTTTCTGTTTGAGGTCACTGAGTTTTTGTCCACTTGAGCGAGTGAGCGTATCCGCTAATTGAAGCGCGGTCAGCATACCGTCTCCAGTCGTGATATGGTCGAGAAAAATAACATGCCCCGACTGCTCACCGCCGAGATTATAGCCGCCTTTACGCATTTCTTCCATGACATAACGGTCACCAACCGCTGTTTGCGCCGTTTTGAGGCCTAAATCGCGTGCCGCTTTAAAAAATCCAAGATTAGCCATCACAGTTGTGACCACTGTACCGTTATTCAATCGACCGCTACGATTCATTTCATCACCAAGGATGGTAAGGATGTAATCACCATCTACTTCTTCGCCTTTTTCGTCGATGGCTATCAACCGATCCGCATCCCCGTCAAAAGAAAAGCCAAGATCAGCTTGATGCTTCTGTACTTGCAATGCTAATGCTTGGGGATGGGTTGATCCACAATCCTTATTGATATTAAGACCGTCCGGTGTAGTTCCTGTCTCAATGACAGTCGCTCCAAGATCACGGAACAAGCGGGGAGCCAATTCGAAAGCAGCACCATTAGCACAATCTAGTACGATCTTTAGCCCATTAAAGGTTGATGTGACGGTAGTCTTCAGAAATTCAGTATATTGAAATTTAGCTTCGTTATTTATTGTTAACGTTCCTAAGCTTCCACCTACTGGTCGGGGAAGTTCGTCGACCTCTGCATCCATGAGTTGTTCAATTTCAAGCTCTGTTTCGTCCGATAGCTTGAAACCATCCCCGCCAAAAAATTTAATTCCATTATCCTCTACAGGATTGTGGGAAGCGGATATCATCACACCTGCAGCTGCGCCGAGCTTACGAGTCAAATAAGCGACTCCTGGTGTTGATAGTACACCCAGTTGAACCACATCTGCACCAATCGATAATAAACCAGAAACCAGCGCAGCTTCCAGCATGTGGCCAGAAATACGTGTGTCACGACCTATTACGACGAGCGGCCGATCTGATCCTTTAGCCAACACATAGCCGCCACAGCGACCAATTTTATAAGAAAGCTCGGGGGTAAGTTCCTGATTAGCAATCCCACGAACCCCATCTGTTCCAAAATATTTTCCCATGCTACCGTGTGCCCCTCTCTTCATATCTTTATCTGTAGAAGCCTTTTTGGATTCCGCACCGACCATCATTAGCCAACTGTATAGAGCTACCGTTCGCTACGTAGGTTCATCCTCGTCCTCTACTCCAGGTACTATAGAAGAGGTTGGTCCGATTACTGGCGTATCCGAAGGTGTGGGGGTGGGAGTTGGGCTGACCCCAGAACTAGAGCCAGTAGACGGAGTGCTGCTAGCTGGCGGAGTCGAAGATGTCTTTCCTGGCGTAGCCGGTTTATCCGTAGCAGAGCCCGTCGCACTCAAAATCTCCACTGTTACTGTAATCTTCGGATTTTGAATTTTCACAAAAAGCGGCAGATTCACAATCACAGGAAGGTCATGCACACCCAGACCAAGATTACTGAGATCAACGGTTGCCTGCACGTCCTGTAGCCTTACATTATTTAAAACTGATGGCGCGCCAATCAAATTCATATCGATGGTCGATTTCTCAGTAGCCAGCTTATAGGTGAACCCCTCTGATTGACCTGTTAGGGTAATGGGGACTTGCTCTAGTAGCTTCTGTCCAGAAGGTACGATCTCAACCGTCGCTTTAATCGCAGCAGGTGCTACACTTGCTATACCTGGTTTAAGTGGTACCGTTAAATCCAATTTACGTGTTTCTTTAAAACCGCTTAAATCGAGCTCCAGCCCTGCGTAAAAGTCCATCCCATTGAGAACATCCTGAGCAGCGTAAACGGACACCGTTTCGGGATCCTGACTAAAGGAGGCAACTGAATAGCCCTCAGCAGGCTCACCTGTTAACTTTACTTGAATAGGCATCAGCTTAAATGGACTAGTGATTGGGATTTCCACATCAACAACCTGTGGAGATACCTGCCCATCCATTGATCTGCCATTCCAGTCATATACGGTAAGCTTGACTTGCTTGCTAATCGTCTCGTTCGCACCTTCTATACTCACCTGTGCTCGAGCAGAGTCTACCTGATCCACCATGCTTTGTGGAACGGATATGCTGACACGATTTGGTCGAATGACTGGCTGTCCTGCTTTGTAGCCCGCAGATGGATTACCCGTTGTCGTAATCTCAACCGGCACCTGCTTGTGCTGAATTTTCTCTATCGTCACCTTGACGGAGTACGGGGAAATCGTCGTTACGATATTATTCGAAATCCCCACTGCCCGAAGAACGACATCATGTGTTCCTTCGGTTAACTCGGTAAGATCAGCCTCCACTTGAAGATTGGAAAAGCTTGATTTGAGGTAGGAGGATTCCTTCCAGGTCATATCCACGCTTACCTCTTTAGGTTCAATAGACATGACAGCATACTGTGCTTCATCGTAAACCGGATTTACCGTTACATTGCTGATCGTCTCACTAACGGCCTTGTTTGACACTCTTTGAATAGGTTCATTATCACCCAAACGTACGACAAGCCAAAGCAGAAGAGCGATTAATACAGCAGCAGCTTTAACCATGTTATTATTTCGCAGGAATCTATCCACTACCGTTTCCACCCCTTCCATTTGAAAAAGGGCTTACGCTCTATCGTCTTCCTCTTCGGACGCAGTTCTTCGTATAATTTAGAAATCAATGATTCTTCCTTGATATCACGAACCACAAGCCCGTTGATGGCTAGCGAGACCGTTCCTGTCTCCTCTGATACGATTACCGATATCCCATCAGACATTTCACTGAGGCCGATACCAGCTCGGTGCCTTGTACCAAGCTCCTTACTGATAAATGGATTCTCAGAAAGTGGCAGATAGCAAGCAGCCGCAACAATTTCGTTCTGACGAATGATAATTGCTCCGTCATGCAGTGGCGTGTTAGGAATAAAGATATTAATCAGAATCTCCGAGCTTAACTCGGCTCCAATATGTATTCCTGATTCAATATATTCATTTAAACCCGTCTCCCGTTCAAACACAATGAGGGCGCCAATCTTGCGATTGCACAGATAGTTAACCGCCTTAAGCAGTTGCCCAATCCGCTGGGAAACCATTTGGTCCTCCTCTGCGTTCGTGCGGCTAAACATGCGACCTCGACCTAGCTGCTCCAGCGCTCGACGCAACTCAGGCTGAAAAATGATGATCAGTGCGATCACCCCGATATTAAACATTTGATTCATCAACCATTGTAGGGTGTTCAAATCAAACCAAATACTAAACGCCCATATCGCCACAACGATAATAATGCCTTTCATCAGTTGGATAGCTCTTGTGCCACGCAACAAAATGAGAAGTTGATAAACGATGTAGCTTACGATCAATATATCAACGATTTCTTTTACGGTATCCCCTAAGGTGAACGCCGTCAAATCCATCTAGAACGTCCCCCACTCATAACCCTCACAGGTAAGCTTACTCCTGGCTCTAATAAACATCTCCGAGCCCACGCGACTCGACGGCATCGCGTATGCCGGGTAGGGCTTGAAAAAAAAA
>JAIMBU010000159.1 GCA_023511325.1 Gorillibacterium sp. | reverse complement strand
TATGTACTGATCGCAGCTGGATCGGCTGCAGTGATCTTCCTTGCCAGAAAAAGACCTAGTAAGCAATCATAAGACTAACATCCGTAATTTCATCATTCGGAACGTCCCTCCGCCGCCTTAAGAGTGGAAGGGACGTTTCATTTCAGAATAAGAGGAAATGGTGAGACTTATGCTTGCACGGCTGCTTCGAACGGGAGTGCTTGCTGTAGCTGCATTTGGGCTCATATGGTCCATTAGCCATTTGGCTGCATACTGGCAAGAAAACCATGACAGCAAGCTGATGAATGGGGAAGTGCGGAGCCTTTACTATCAAGATTCTGCAAATGCAATGAACCTGAATGAGGTTAATAAACAGCTGGTCGCGGTTAACGGGCTACCCGTTGCGCCCAAAGACATGGTTGCGGTCAGGCCGGTTCAACCTAAATTCGTTGATCTACTCAAGCAGAATGAGGATATCGTCGGTTGGCTCCATATTGCAGATACAGAAATTGATTATCCTGTTCTACAAGCGAAGGACAATGAATATTACCTTCATCATGACGTGAACAAGAACACCAATAGGGCAGGCAGCATCTTCGTGGATTACCGAAATACGTTAAGCGCTGCAACCCGCAACACTATTCTATATGGTCACCATATGAAGAACGGAACGATGTTGGCAGACCTGCTACAATATGCCAGCCGCTGGAATTTTGAGAACAAAAAGATCATTCATTTTGATACGCTGGCTGGTGATCAGCAGTGGATCATTTTCTCGGCATATACCACGGACCCGACTTTCGATTATATCCGAACAGACTTTTTATCGGATGAGGATTATCAGCAGTTTCTAAATGATATCAAAGCGAAATCACGTTATCCCTCCGCTGTGGAGGTCAAGTATACCGATTCGATTTTAACGCTGTCGACGTGCGCATACGCATACCCAGATGCCCGTTTTGTCGTTCATGCCAAGCTGTTGGCTTCACCATAAGGAGGCTTTATGAAAAGAGGCGTGTTCATACTTACTACTCTATTATGCCTATCGGCATGCATGGGGAAAAATGCAGAGAATGACACCAACAGCGCAAATCAGCTATCTGCTTCGCCAGCGGTGAAGGCGGAAACAGCTTCAGTTCAACCTGCTCAATCTGTCCAACCTGTCCAACCCGATCAGACCATTCAACCGATTCCGACTGTGCAGGCTACTCAGTCCATTCAACCAGTTCCGTCGGTTCAGCCCACTCCGTCTGATGCTAAGCCTAGAGTCGGAGATGTCGTCGGGCATCTGTTTGCGGGCTATCAAGGCTGGTTTAATGCGAACGGAGACGGAGCCAATATGGGTTGGATTCATTGGACCAATAATAACAAGGCTCCGGGTGCCAAAGGCAATGTCAACTTCGAGCTTTATCCGGATATGAGCGAATATAAGACACAATATAGAACCATGTTTGACACGCTCGGCAATGGAAAGCCTGCACTGCTGTTCTCATCCTACGATCAGGATACGGTCGACAAGCATTTTGAATGGATGAAGGTCTACAATATTGACGGGGCCGCACTTCAGCGCTTTGGTGCGGATGAAAGTGATACGCAGGATGGCTGGAAAAAGAACCGGGACAGTGTAGCGGTAAAGGTGAAGCATGCAGCCGAAACGTATAACCGCAAATTTTATGTGATGTATGATATAACGGGTATGAAGCAGGAAAGCTGGGTAAAGGCAGTTAAGCATGACTGGGAGGCCCGTGTAGTTGGAAGCATGAAGCTGACGGAATCGAGTGCTTACGCTAAGCAGGATGGGAAAACGGTCGTCTGTATCTGGGGAATCGGCTTTGATGATCGCCCCGGTACAGCAGAACAATCTTTGGAGTTAATCAAGTGGTTTCATGATCAGAATATTTATGTGATCGGCGGGGTGCCAACCTATTGGCGAACAGAGACGCGGGATTCGCAACCTGGCTTTCTAGACGTTTACAAATCGCTCGATATGATCTCGCCTTGGTTCGTTGGCCGCTTCGGCGGGCTTCAGGCTCCCGATAAATTCAAGCTCGAGCAGTGGGAACCGGACTTTAGATTCACTGAGGATAACGGTATCGACTATCAGCCGGTGATCTGGCCTGGTTCGGTTTGGTCGAACATGACGGGTGGTCCAAAGAATGAAAACCCGAGATATCATGGCGATTTTATGTGGAGACAAGCTTATAATATGAAGAGTGTCGGTATTGATACGGGCTACATCGCCATGTTTGATGAATACGACGAGGGCACCGCAATCGCCAAAATAGCCGAGGACAGCTCGATGATTCCCAAAGATCAGTACTTTCTCACCTTGGACGCAGACGGAGTCCATGTATCTTCAGATTTTTACCTGCGGCTTGCCGGCGACATCAATCGGCTGTTCAAGGGTGAGCTTCCGCTAACAGAGGAGCACCCGACAAGCCACGAGTAAACACATGACGAAGGCACAACTTACGGGCATGAGTAAACGCATGACAGAGGAACAACTTACGGACACGAGTAAACACACGACAATGGAACAACTTATGGACACGAGTAAACACATGACGAAGGAACGACTTACGGACACAAGTAAACAGAAGGAACACATGATAGGACACGAGTAAACACACGACAATGGAACAACTTATGGACACGAGTAAACGACAGAGCAACATTTGATAAGTAGCGAGTAACACAGAGGACTGTGGAGACTGAAAAAAGGGCTTTGTGCTTATTTTCAGAGAACTGGAAGGAGAATTTACGTATGACTGCAGCTTCATTTAGAACAAGTAGTACCGATCCAATACAGTGGTTTACCAAACCGGCCGCTGCCTGGGAAGAAGCGCTTCCGGTTGGCAATGGAAGACTTGGGGCGATGGTCTTCGGTATCCCCGGGCAAGAGCGTATCGCTCTTAATGAAGACAGTCTGTGGTATGGCGGCCCGAGGAATCGCAACAATCCAGATGCCCGGGCCAATCTGGAGCGGATCAGAAGTTACCTACAGGAAGGCAAGGTGGAGGAGGCCCAGCAACTGGCCGTGCTGGCACTGTCGGGTGTGCCGGAAACTCAGCGGCATTATGTACCGCTTGGCGAACTGTCAATCAACCTGCACCATGGCAAAGCGTTCAGCGGCTACTCACGCGAGTTGAATTTGACAACCGGAATTGCCCGTTTCTGCTACGAGGAAGCGGGCGTCAAATATACACGGGAGGTCTTTGCCAGCTATCCAGATCAGGCGCTCGTCATCCGGTTGACTGCAGATCGTCCCGGCGCGATCAGTTTTACTGCTCGCTTAACCCGTGGAGTAAACAATCGTTATTACGATGAGCTGATCAAAGCAGACGAGCGGACGCTGGTCATGAGAGGAAACGGCGGTGGGGCAGGGGGTGTCGATTTCCGCATGGCGCTGCGTGTGATCGCCGAAGGAGGGAAAGCTTCGACTCTCGGTGAGCATATGCTTGTCGAGCAGGCGGACAGCGTGACACTCCTATTGACCGCAGCCACCTCCTTTCGCTATGTCAAACCGGAGGCGGAAGTGCTGCGGACGGCAGAGCTTGCCGAACTGCTTGGCTATGAGGCGTTGAAGCAGCGCCATATAGACGATGTTCGGCTCCTGATGGAGCGGGTATCCATCCGTCTCGGACTAGAACAGGATCCAATGGCCCTGCTGCCGACCGACGTTCGGCTGGAGCGAGTCCGGCTTGGGGAAGAAGATCCTGGACTGATCGCCTTGTATTATCAGTTCGGGCGGTACCTGCTCGTTGCCTCCAGCCGAAGGGGGTCTCTGCCAGCCAATCTACAGGGAATATGGAATGACCAGTTTCTGCCCCCTTGGGACAGCAAATACACGATTAATATCAATACACAGATGAATTACTGGCTGGCAGAAGCAGGCAATCTGGCGGAATGCCACGAGCCTCTGTTCGAGTTGATCGAACGAATGCGTGAGCCAGGACGGCGAACGGCAAGGGAAATGTACGGCTGCACGGGTTTCGTTGCTCATCATAATACAGATTTGTGGGCGGATACATCGCCCCAGGATCTGTATATTCCGTCAAGCTATTGGCCAATGGGCGCTGCTTGGCTGTGTCTGCATCTGTGGGAGCATTATCAATATGGATTGGACCGGAGCTTTCTGGCGTTAAAATACCCTACGCTCAGAGAGGCGGCGGTATTCTTTGTCGATTATTTGGTCGAACTGCCAGATGGGCGTATCGTCACCACCCCTTCCGTATCGCCAGAGAATACCTATCTGCTGCCGAATGGTACCCCGGGGATTTTGTCTGTCGGCCCTTCTATGGACAGCCAAATCCTGCATGAGCTGTTTACTGCATGCATCAAATCGGCTGAGCTACTTGGCATCGACAAGGAGTTCGCCCTCCATTTACAAGAGCTCTGCGCACGTCTGCCACAGCCGGAGATCGGCAAGCATGGCCAATTGCAGGAATGGCTGGAGGATTACGAGGAAGTCGAGCCTGGGCATCGTCACATCTCGCATCTGTTTGCATTACACCCCGGAACTCGCTTCTCCGTAAGGGGAACTCCTGAATGGGCGAGCGCCGCTCGCGTTACGCTGGAACGGCGACTGGCCA
This sequence comes from Gorillibacterium sp., assembly GCA_023511325.1. Lineage (GTDB taxonomy): Bacteria > Bacillota > Bacilli > Paenibacillales > NBRC-103111 > Gorillibacterium. Next base: position 1,978 of record JAIMBU010000159.1, on the reverse strand, counting down.
ATGGCGGTGGACACACCGGCTGGAGCCGGGCATGGATCATCAACCTTTGGGCAAGGCTGGAAGATGGCGAGAAGGCTGGCGAGAACGTGCAAGCGCTACTGGCCCATTCCACATTGCCCAATCTGTTCGACAATCATCCTCCCTTCCAGATTGACGGCAATTTCGGCGGAGCTGCGGGTATTGCCGAAATGCTGCTTCAGAGTTATACAGGTGAGCTTCATTTGCTCCCGGCACTGCCGCCAAGCTGGCAGCAAGGTGAGGTCAGGGGGTTGCGGGCTAGAGGTGGATATGAGGTCGACCTTTTCTGGATTAACAACGCTTTGTCCCAGGCAAGCATTCGATCAGATTCTGATCAGGTGTGTATCGTGAGGGTACAACAAGATGTCGAAGTTACTGAGAACGGACGGCACGTAGAGGTGGAAATAAATGATGCAGGAAGCATAAGCTGGACAATCAAAGCTGGAAAAACGTATCTGCTGCGGAGTGGTTCCGACTCGCGGATAGGCCAAATATAAACAATACTGGAGGAAGAAATACTATGCTAAAAAACAACATTCCCACAAATACAGTCAAGGAAACATCGAAAAACCCGGTGATTACTTCAATATTCACGGCAGATCCATCCGCTCATGTCTGGGAGGACGGAAGAATTTATATTTACGCTTCTCACGATGTTGACCCGGCTCGAGGTTGTGATCTGATGGATCACTACCATGTGTTCTCTTCCGATGACATGGTTCACTGGACGGATGAGGGAGAGATTCTCAGCTCTGACGATGTGACCTGGGGCAGACCGGAGGGTGGCTTCATGTGGGCACCCGATTGTGCGTATAAAAATGGCACCTATTATTTCTATTATCCACATCCAAGTGATTCAAACTGGAACGACTCATGGAAGATCGGGGTTGCGACCAGTCAAAAACCGGCCAGCGATTTTGTCGATCAGGGCTATATCTCGGGGCTGGGCGGCTTCGCCTTGATCGATCCCTGTGTGTTTGTTGATGAGGACGACCGCGCCTATATGTATTATGGCGGTGGTGGTCTATGCAAGGGCGGCGAGCTTGCTGATGATATGGTGTCAATGAAGGGTGAAATTGTCGACATGGAAGGTCTTGAAGACTTCCATGAAGCCACTTGGGTTTTTAAACGGAATGGCCTTTACTATTTGACCTACGCAGATAACCAGCACGAGCTTAATTGCATGAGGTACGCTACCAGTGAGAACCCGCTTGGTCCATGGACGAACAAGGGAATTTTCCTGCAACCAACTGGTTGTTCGACCACTCATGGCTCTGTAGTGGAGTATAAAGGGCAATGGTACCTGTTTTATCATAATCAGGCTATTTCCGGTCAAGGCAATTTGCGCAGTGTCTGTATTGATTATTTGAATTTCAATGAGGATGGCACCATCCAGACGGTAGTCCAAACCATAGAAGGCGTTAACCAAGTCGATCATGCTGCTGCTCCCGACAGTCAGTTGAACACATACGCTGTCTTGGATTGCCAAGCGGGTGGCGGAGCGACAGTGGAGAGTACAGAGACAGGCGAAAGTGTAGTAAATAATCTGCATATTGCCGGCGCCTATTGCCAGTTTAATCATGTAGTTGGAGGAACTGCTGGCAGGGGAACCATCCATATTCATTATGCTACCGAAGAACAATTGGCCAAGCTGAATTTGGTAGTCAATGATATCGACTATTCGTTCCTCAACGCTCCATCGACCGGAGCGGGGCAGGACTTTATTGGTTGCACCTCGATCACTGTATGCTTGCAGCCCGGCAGCGATAACACGATCAAAGTATCCGGAGGCCATGGCGAAATCCGTCTTCTTGGTATTACCGTCAGCCTATTCACGGAATAAATTCAGTTTTACAGGAGGCTCCATCCATGTTAAACGACAGACAGATTGGCCGTATGCTGGCCAAATTAAAACGCTTTGAAACCACGCTGGAAGCCTTACTTTTTCAAACCATTGACC
>JAIMBU010000158.1 GCA_023511325.1 Gorillibacterium sp. | reverse complement strand
CCTTGGCTAGTTATGAATAATAGACTCATCCATCTGGAACAGGAGGGCTAGTAATGGAGAATGCCTTAGCATTGAATCACCCTTGCTACAATGAAAGTGCACACCACCATTTTGCCAGAATGCATGCTGCAGTAGCGCCAAGATGTAATATCTCATGCAACTATTGTAACCCCAGATTCGATTGCGTTAATGAGAGCAGGCCAGGTGTTGTGAGCAAACTTCAAACACCTGAACAAGCGTTTGAGAAATTAGTCGATTATTCTTCGCGCCTACCCAACCTATCGGTTCTAGGGATTGCTGGCCCAGGAGATCCTTTAGCGAATCCTGAAGCGACGTTTCAGACCTTTCGCTTGGTCAAGGACTTTTTCCCGGATATTCATCTCTGCCTCAGTACGAATGGTTTAATGCTACCGGATTACGCCGAGGAAATTCATAGCTTGGGCATTCGCCACGTAACGGTTACGATCAATGCTATTGATGCAGATATTGGTCAGCAAATATATGCTCATGTTAGATATAAGGGGACAATGTATTACGGGAAGGAAGCGGCCTCTCTACTTATCCGCCAACAACTGGAGGGGCTTGAACGCTTGGTGGCCTATGGGGTTTTATGTAAGGTAAACTCTGTACTCATACCCGGTATCAATGCTGACCATCTAGCAGAAGTTACTTCAAGGGTGCGTAATATTGGAGCATTCTCCCATAACATCATGCCGTTAATTTTATCTCCGGGTAGCAGATTTCAGCAGGAGGGATGCAGAGCACCTGCACCTGAAGAAACCATTAAAATCCAAGAGACTTGTTCCAAGATCATGCCGATCATGCGGCATTGCCGGCAATGCCGGGCGGATGCGGTCGGATTGCTAGGGGCTGACTTGAGTCAGACGCCTGAAATGCTGCCGGCAAAAGGCAGCCTCTCGCAGGAGCAAAAGCAGAGGTTTCAGCGGAAGGTTCTTGCTCAAATAAAGGAAAATCAAAACGCGCCTGCCAAGGATTGGGGCGATTCGGTAAGAGTTGCTGTGGCTACAAGAGGTTCTAATGTGATAAACCAGCATTTTGGCCATGCCAAAGAATTTTTGGTTTATGAAGTGAAGCATACAGATATTCGACTTGTTGGTGTTCGGAAGGTTCAAGCTTATTGTAATGGTACAGCAGACTGCGGCACTGGAGAGAGTGCTTCGTCGCAACTGGCAGATACGCTAGAGATGCTGAAGGACTGCAAAATGATCCTGTGCTCTGGTATTGGCTCGTCGCCCGGCAAGGAACTACAAAAGGCAGGGATCATTCCTTTGATCAGAAAAGGTGACATAGACGAACAATTGCTGGAATGTACACGTTATCTAGGGTATTTTTCGAAGGTATAAAATGCTCATGGCTAATTCAAGTGATAGGAAGCTCAGTGAGTGATGCGATTCTATTTCAAGCATCGGATTAGGGGAAGGAGGGGACTGTGATGCCACAAGGCAAAGCGAACCTGTTCATTGAACCTGCTTGTGAGCATAACAATCAGGAAAAGCGAGGCTGTGCTAGACCGAAACCAGGTGAACTGACCAAGGGCTGTGCTTTCCAAGGCTCACAAGTTGTTCTGCTGCCTATTTCTGACGCTGCACATCTGGTTCATGGAACCTCTGGCTGCCTTCAGAACAGCCAAGGGCTACTCGAGGTCGGTTCGCTCGGTCTGCCGCTGTCTAAGCTTAGTTTTACCACGGCACTTACGGAACAGGATATTCTGCTCGGTGGTGAAAAGAAGCTGGTTGAGGCCATAGCTTTCATTGTGGGACACTACCATCCTCCTTGTATCTTTGTTTATGCTACATGCATCACGCTACTGACATTGGAGAATCTGGATGCGATCTGTAACGAAGCAGAGCGTATATGGAAGGTACCTGTGATTCCTATTCATAATTCGGGATTTGCCAGTAGCGAGAATATGGGAAATCGGCAGGCAGGCGAAGCTTTGTTTGAACGAGTAATCGGGACGTTGGAATTGAGCCCTGAGCAGTTGACTCCTTTTGATATCAATCTGATCGGGGAATATCATTTCTCTGGTGAAGGTAAGGAAATAGAGCTACTACTAGCTAAACTTGGGATTCGAGTGTTGTCGAGAATTGCTGGTGAATGCTCCTTTCAGGAGTTGCGGTCTGCTCATCACGCTAAAGTAAACATGCTTGTCTGTAGCAGGTCTTTGCTTACGTTGTCCCGCAAGATGCAAGATTCCTTTGGCATTCCTTATTTAGAGGGCTCCTTCTACGGTACTAGGGAGATCCGCTTTTCCTTGCGTCAGCTTGCTTTTCACTTCCAAGATGCCCAGCTGGATAAGAAACTCCAGCGATACATTCGCAAGGAGGAGGAGTCCCTACGCAAGGATATCGCCCTTCATTTTAAGGCGCTCAGAGGGAAGAAGGTGGTGCTTTATACGGATGGAATCGATAGCTGGGTATTTATCGCCGTTCTTCAGGAGTTGGGAATGAAGATTGTCGGAATAGGCACGAATAAGAATACGCAGGAGGATTTCTCACGGATTAAGGAACGAGCGGGAGAAGATACGCTCATTATCAAGGAAAGCGATGAGAAGCAGATCCTCAGCCTTTATCGAGAGAATAAGGTCAACCTGATGATCGTCAGCGGGCGAAATGCCTATGTCCCGCTTAAGGAGAAGATTCCTTTTCTGGATATTGATGAAGAAAGGCATGGCGTATATTCCTGTTACAGCGGTGTGAGAAGGATGGCTCAGGATTTGCTGGACGTTATGGAGCAGCCAATATGGGAGATCATTCACAAACGCGCTCCTTGGGAGGAGGGATTATATGGAGGTGGATAATGAAGCGGGGCGTAAGCCTGTGAGCATAAATCCGTTTCGGATCAGCCAGTCACTTGGAGGTGTATTGGCGCTACAAGGGATATACCAATCCATGCCAATTATCCATGGTGCCCAGGGCTGCGTGGAGTCGATTCGGACTGTTCTATCTCGCCATTACCGGGAACCGATATCCATCCAGAGCATTGCGCTGCATGAACACAACCTGATATTTGGTGGCAAAGAAAGCATTAACGAGGTCATCGATGTGGTAGTTTCTGAACACAAGCCAGATGTGATCGCAGTCATCGGCACCTCACTCACTGAGGCTGTAGGTGAAGATTTATTGGGAGATGTCCGTGCTTACCGAAAATCCAATAAGTACCTGCTTCGTGACAAAATGCTGTTCGCTATTTACCTTACTGATTATCAGGGTTCTTTGGAGTCGGGTTATGCCACCATGGTTTATTCCGTTGTTAAGGAAATCGTTGAGCTAAACCCGAATATTTCTCGCAAGAAACATAAGAATTGCATTAACTTGCTCCCGGGATCGCATTTGACACCAGGGGACGTGATGGAACTAAAGGAGATTATTGCCTCTTTCGGATTGGAGGTTATTGTCCTTCCAGATTTGTCTTCGTCGCTGACGGGACATCTGATGAAGGGATACACACCTTTATCCCGTGGCGGAGTTCCGTTCGATTACCTCAAAGAAATTGTTGCCTCCGGTTATACAATCGCTATTGGAAGTTCGATGGAACCCTCCGCTAAACTGTTAAAAGATGCGCTTAACATTCCTTACCGAGTTTTTAATGGAGTAACAGGACTTCAGGAAACAGATGACTTTTTTTCATTCCTCCAGCAGTATAGTCGAAGCGAAACGCAAGTCAAGTACCGCTGGCAACGGCAGTTTCTTTTGGATTGCATGTTGGATACACGCTCGGTCTTTAGAGGCAAACGCATTATTGCGGCGCTAGAAGCGGATCATTTGGTGTCTCTGTACCAGTGGCTGGCGGAGATGGGGGTGAAGTCCTTACATTACATGATAACCATTCCATCATTGAACCTGCAGTCCGCTAAAGGGACTATCCAGGTCGATGATCTATACGAACTAGAGACAGTGGCGACCAGCGGTGTTGATCTATGGATAAGTAATTCAAATGGGGAGCGAGTGGCCCGTCGGAATAAAACTCCGTTTATCCCCTTGGGGTTTCCAGTTTTTAATCACTTTGGAGCCTCCTTTGCGGTAAGCGTAGGTTACCGAGGTACTGCCGAGCAGATCCATTATCTTGGCAATACCTTATTAATGGGGAGGGAGGGTTCAGATGAAGGCTGTGTCTAGACTAATTAGTGGGAAGATGAATTTCTAAAATTAGAACAATTAGCTTGGTAAAGGAGGAATGTAAGCGATATACAAATGACTAGCTTTATTCAATAAAGAATACTCATGTAATATAAGCTGACATTTATTTCGAATTAATTGTCGGAAATGTCTTTCTGAACGGCGATTTCATTGACGTTTGAAGGTTCCGGTAATAATATGGCTCTTAAGACGCAGTCGATAACGAAGTGGGGGGAATCTTTCGAATGAAGATGATTCGCGCGATTGTAAGACCGGAGAAAGTGGATGAGGTTGCAGATAGTCTGGAGACGGCAGGCTTTTTTTCGCTTACCAAACTGAACGTGATTGGGCGAGGGAAGCAAAAGGGGATTACAGTAGGAACCGTCCATTATGACGAACTGCCAAAGGTAATGCTACTTATCGTGGTTGAGGATGAGAGTGTGGAAGAAGTGACCAAGATTATCAGTTATAAGGCGTATACAGGAAATTTTGGTGATGGCAAGCTGTTCATAAGTCCTGTGGAAGAGGCGTATACGATTCGCACCGGTCTCAAGGCGCTCTAGCCTTTGTTATTCACCAACAAGTACTTATCCTTGCGAAAAGCGATTGGGTATAGGGGGAACGTGGCATGAAAGAACTAATGGTGATCATACGACCCAACAAGGTATCCAAAACAAAGGATGCCTTGGATCTTCTAGGCTATCCAGCTATGACGGCATCAGCAGTGTTAGGCAGAGGTAAGCAAAAAGGAATATCTGGTGAAGTTCAATTAGCTCATGGGGGTGAGCCGATTGTCTTCAAGGGACCCGGAAGTATTATGAAATACATCCCAAAACGCTTGTTGAATGTAGTTGTGCAGGATGAGGATGTGGATAGGGTTGTGGAAACGATCATCCGCGTAAACCAAACGGATCAAATTGGCGATGGGCGAATCTTTATCGTCCCGATCGATAATGCTGTGCGGGTAAGAACTGGTGAAGTGGGTAGAGAAGCTATAAATTAATTGATCGTCAGAACGAGATGAAGGTTGCTTGAGCACTCCCTGGTTCTGCTTCCGGGGAGTTCTTAAAGTAGCTGAGTACGTCAACTATAGCGGGGAGTGTGTATCGATGAAGGTGGCATTTGCGTCGATCAACGGAAAACACTTAGATTGTCACTTTGGACAGTGTCCCTCTTTCTCTATATTTGATTTCTCCGAGCAGGGGTATAAGTGGCTGGAGTCACGCTCCGTTTTCGGTCTGCCTGTGGATGCTGAGGAACAAGAACGGATCGGGCAACGAATTCAGATCATTTGGGACTGCAAGCTGCTGTTTGCCAATAATATCGGGAATTATGCAACGGAAAAAGTGATGAGGGCGGGAATAATGCTGCTTAAACCGGAATCTGGAGCTGAGGTGATTCCCCAATTGGAGAAGATGCAGCAGATGATGAAGGAACGGCCACCTTTATGGCTGGCGAAAGCACTGCGTCGTTCAGAAGAGGAAGCTAATATAGCGAATACGAGGAGGGGTAAGGGTGTCCAGTTTGGCAAATCCTGAAGCGTTACTGCAGACATTCAATATTCAGTATGATCCTAAATTGCTTGCAAGCCATCGAATTACGTTTGCGCTCCTGCTGAGAAAATATTTAGCTCAGTCCAATTGTTTGGATGAGGAGCTTGTGGCCGGCTTCGCGGGTGAGAATGACCTTTCTCGTCAGACGGGCTCGCTGATTCGACTCAGCCTGGAGAACGCTTGGGCTGAATTCGAAACGGGTGAGCAATGGAAGGGTTACCTCGGAGGTGAGAGCTGTTCGCCCAAGTCGTGCGGTCCTTGTAAATCCTCCTGTGGCGAGAATGATGTCTCGCTCAATGAACGGGAAGGACGGAATTAAATGAGCTTATTCCATAGAGTAACCGGTGGGAGCCTCCGCGGTCACGATTACTGTGACAGTGGGGGTTCCTTTTGGTATTAGAGAGCGGTCAAGTTATTTCTATGCCATACTTGTTTACTCTGAGACTTGAGAAGCTATCTTGAAAGCGTCGTGCAAAAGGACAAATGAGCTTAATAGTTCTACTTGTGTTATATAACCTTACATCAAATTTGAATTTATTGTTGAATAGAGTGAGGAACGGGCTAATTTCATTGACACTTTACCATTTAAAAAGATAATATGGCTCTAAAGACGCAAGGGATTATACAGATGCGTTAGAGAACATGACATTGGCGACGTGGAGACGCCTAAGGTTAAAGACTTCATGCTCCAAGGCGAATGATGAAGTGAACAAAAGCTAGAGAAGTCGGTAATGTCGCTTTAGAACATAAAAAATCAGAATATTCAAAAAAATGAGGAGGCTAACTCAATGACAAGAAAGATTGCCATCTACGGTAAAGGCGGAATTGGTAAATCCACAACACAACAGAATACAGCAG
>JAIMBU010000157.1 GCA_023511325.1 Gorillibacterium sp. | reverse complement strand
GACTTGTTCCCGTGCTTTGATCATGCTTCATTTTAGTGGCACGAACGGTCACTTGGATGCTTCCACGTTCCTTCAGGAGAGGAAAGACCGCAATGACAGGACGAAAAGCCAGCAAACACCACTCATCAAATAAATTGACTTGGGTATAATCTGCACTGTTTACCGAATATTCAAAAACCCCAGTATCTGGTCCACATAATAGTAATAACCCCACACTCTGTCCAGTTGCTGTAAAAGAAAGCGAAGCATCGGCGGAACTCGCATACAGATGCTCCGTGGAATAACGCCAATTCATGAGCGGCTCCGCCTTCAGTTCCGTCAACTCAAAGCCCACCTGCTGATCGGCAAGACGAAAATCCCGCATCGCTGCCTGCTCGTAATTACAGGTATCAAGACAAAGCCAAGCCGCTAAAGTTGCCTGCGTATTCCCGACTCCCGTTTTCACATCAAGAGCTGCTGCCAAATACTCCTGCAAAAACATGGCATATCGAGCATGTCCTGCATCACTCGGATGATATCGATCAGGTGCAAATTCATTCCAGTCTGTCTGACCTGATTTGATCTCCGCATAGACTCTGGCGGCAAAATTTACGGATGGAATTCCATAATGAGTTGCCACTTCTTCGTGAACAGCGATAGTAAAGGGCAGGATGTCCGTCAAGTTCTTGTCTGCTGCGGTGTAGAGAAAACAAATATCGGTGTACGAGGAGAGCCGTTGGCATTGGCGAACGATGCCTTCCATTCCTCTGATCAATTCCGTTCGCTCATCACCGTCGTTTACACTGAACTCAACGAATAACAAATCAATCCTGCCTTGACGCAGTACATGCTCCTGCAATCGATGTGCACCAAAGGTTGAATTGGTTCCTCCCACCCCGGCATTGATGAAATGGAAAACCTGATGGGGGAAACGGTCCTGTAGGTATTTCTCGGTCAAAACCCGCCAACTTGTCGACGGAGCAGAAACACCTGCACCCTCTGTAATTGAACCCCCAAGAAAAGCGATTACAAGCGGTTCATTCTGCAAAAGCCTTTCATAGGTAGCTGGCAATCCTCTACGTGTTTGCCAGTAATCCATTTCGAACCATTCTTTAGCTGACATGATGAATCCTCCACTCACGTTAATGATGTTAAAATTCCTCTGCCTGTACTAGACGAATTTTTTCACCCTTCACTGTATCCAGTCTAATGATGTCCCCGCTCAACCTTTCTTCGCCGCTATCTCTTATGCACCTCACTCCCTCTAACCAAGGATTGTAGAGACAAAGCTGTGATCCTGCTTCACTTTCTATGACAATCCATTCGATTTTACCCGCCCCTGCGACTGCACTTACGAGAAAGCCGCCTACTGCACGCAGCGTAGAAAACTCAGCATCGTTCTCGATCGACCAGTTAGGAAAAAAGCGAATAATACCGTTGTAGCTTTGCATCAAGCATTCGTTAATGACCACAGGTAACGAAAAGTTTTCAAACCAAATGCCCATTGGACCCATGTAATCAAATGCGGTTGTGTCCGAATATCTTCCGCCCGCTTCCAGTAATTTATCAGTACAGGTTCCGTTGGGAAGCAGGCAATAGGCAATCTGTCGCTTGAAGCGTTCCAGATTCAACTGCCCCAATCGCGCTCCAGCCAGATTATAGAAAACAAGATCGTTTCCACCTTCATTGCGATGATTATGATAAGAGTTTACAGCAATTTCGTAGTCAGCAGGAGAAGAATGCAGCCCGTGATCCTCTCCAGGGAAAACGGTCGTTATCCCGTTCGGGACATTGTATAGGACCTCTGGGTCTTCACCAGGAACAGAGACGAATACCTTGCCTCGTATCGACTGCGCTGTTGGGTATTCCGGGAATTTCTCCATGATCTCCCGCACCTCAGCTAGCAACTCGGCCTCGACTACGCTGCAATCAAGCGCTTCGCAAGCCTTCGTAAACGCAAGGAAGAGAAATTTCGTCAAGGTTAGATCAACGATACAATCGCTATTCTTTTTGAAGCCAGGCGTTAACTCATACAGTTCAGGCACCACCGTAGGGAATATATGATAGCGGTCATCTCCCCAAGCCTCTCCGTGAGCATCTGCACGCTTCATGTAATCCACCATAAAAAGCACAGCTTGCTTGATTGGTAGATAAGCACGATCTGCTAAAAAAGATTTGTCCATTGTATACAAGTAGTGCCACCACAAGCTTTGAACAGTCCAAGGTGTCTCACAAATTTCCCACCCCCAGTGCGGAACAGGATATGGCATCATGTTCATCTGAACAGGGTAAGCCGAATGTGGATAGTAGGCGCCGCGCAGCTCGTAATACTCCTTGGCCCATTTCTGGCTAACCGGAAGAACATGCTCCACCATGTTGACGTAGGCCAAATGCTTCTCCACGTGGTTGCTGGAGAAGGCCAGCCAAAAAGGCTGCTGGGTATTATAATTCATATGGTAATCCCCATGCCATTCCGATCCGATCCTGCCATAGCTCCAATTTGCGAATAAGCCTGGACAGGTGGCTTCTGGACTAACGGCGCAATGGAAAAAATATAAGTTTCGATACCATACTGCTTCCAGAAATTGATCTTCCAAAGCTATGCCCGAACGTGACCAATAGTCGTTCCAATTCAAGCATGAATGGGCAAAAGCATGAGTGAAGGTCTCTTGGCTAAGGGAAGCCATGGACTGCATGGCGGCGGCGAGGTCAGAATCCAGACCTTCTTCCAATTGTACACATGCAACGAAGGGATGGCCCATTCCCAGTTTCGCTTCCAGTTGGCCCGCATGGGGATGGAAGGGAATGGACTCAGAGACACGCACGGTCAATCGGAAGGCCCGGTCTTGAACATGTTTCGCTGTGCCTGAGCAACTAAATGGCAAGGATTGACGAAATGATAGCTGACTGCTATTAGCATCCTTAGATGCTTGTAGCATCGGAAGCTCCTTAGGAGTGAGAGGATCTGGAATCAGCTTGATGCGATTGAACAAGGCACTCGTTATTGGCAACTCCGTAGCAGTATCTTGGATAGCAACCCACAGCCGATCAGCCTGCTGATCAACAAATATCTGAAGCGTAATCAATTCCTCTTCAACCTGAAAATAGATTTCGCACAATCCCGAATCCATGTGTAGCGTATGTCCCAACACTTCCGTTGTTCTGCGATCGAAGCCTAATAAAAGCGAACCGCAAGGCATCGGACGTGGGTACGGTAAGCTATAGTTCTCGCTAGTCATGGTTTCATATTCTCTGTACCAGTTCTCTTCGTTTAATGAAGCATAATCAGCAGGGATTTCCCGCAATCTGCTGAACAGATCATCAAAGGTACCAATCTCGTCCTGATGATTCTCCGCGATCCGAATATCCCATACATTGTTATGTCCGAAGTGAATGACTATAGCATCAGGCCGGGTGGTAACGACAGCACCTATTCCTCCGTTTCCTAATAAGGCCCCTTCAAAAAAGTTCGTGGCGGGACGATCATAATGAATCGCATGCTTGCGCACCTGTTCGAGCGTATTCAATTCCTCCACCTCCAAGATCCTCTAGCATTCATCATCTGTATGGCTTTATAAAGAACGTACAATCCGAGGAGAAATTCGGATCGTCTTAACCTCAAACGAAGTGAAGGATAAAGCAATTTTATTGGAGAACGTCGATTCCTGAAGCTCCTCAACACTGCCTTCTTCCAACATATCCGTCACACAAGCCGTCTCGATATCAAAGCCTACGGTAAGCATACAGCGGACCGCTGCTCCTTTTGATTCATAACTCCTTACAATCAAATCGCCTGAGCCATCTTCCGCTAGCTTGACCGTATCGATCACGATATTCGCACGATCAAACGTAAGTAGCTCGGATGACTGCTCCACTATGCCGGGAACAACCAACATCTGACAATTCAACTCGTAGGCTTCGCGCACGACGGGATTGCTCATGAATCCCTCATTCCACGTATGAATAGCGTAAGTAAACTCATGTCGACCTTCATCCGCTCTTTCATCCGGCCAAGTAGGCGCCCGAAGCAAAGTTAGGTTCATCCGAGTCCCCTCGACATTCAACCCATATTTGCAATCGTTAAGAAGCGAGAAGCACCTATCTCCCTCGACCATTGCAGACCACTTGTGCTGAGAAACCTCATACTGATCGGCATCATGCTTACGAGAGGCGTGATTAGGTCGTTTGATATAGCCGAACTGGATCTCGTTTAGCGACTCAGTCGTATGCAGGTTGAGATCGAATCCTACCTTGAGAAGCTTATGCTTCTCCTTCCAATCTACCACCGTGTGGAATTCAACCGATCTTCCGTCCGCATCCAGACGAATCTCCTGAACAAGGGTGGAATGATTAATGATTCGCTCAACGCGAATCGCTGCGTACAGCGGACCCTCAGCAATAACGGTAAGCGAAGCTGGCTCCTCTAGCTCGACTCCAGCGGCAGCATAACGCCGATCTATTTCCCACGCATCGAAATTGGAAGGGGTATCCTGGTACAGAAGAAATCGGTTACCGAGACCATTTAGCCACTCCGAATTCGTCTGCTTATCATAGATGCTGATTATTTCACCATATTCGTTCAAGCTGACCTTCAACCATTGATTCTCCAGTGAATTCGTTGCTGCTTTAACGGTATTAACGGATTTAACGATATTAACAGCAATACCTGTCTTCACGTTGTCAGCAGGATAAAGCGATAGATAACCCATTGACGGGACCGTTACCCGAGCTAATAATCGATCCTGCTGTGCTTGAATGGTTAGGCTTTCTCCATTCGCATATTTGGCCCCGCTGTATGAAACTGGCAATTCAATAACATCTGTTCGTTCCCAAGCGAGTGAATTGAATAAGGTCACGCCTTGGTCTGAACGATCTGTCAACGCTGTAGTTGCTTCTTGAATCAGCAACTCCGCAGATTGAAGAACTTCGCCAAAGGCCTTCTCCGCTTCTTCGTGTACGCGCGTAATGGATGTTCCTGGAAGAATATCATGGAACTGAAGCATTAGCAGCTTGCGCCATAAGTCATCTACCTGTGCTTTAGGATAAGTAAGCTTGCCGGACCTGGCTGATAACGCATTCCAAAGCTCCACTTCTCGGAGGGCGAATTCGCTTCTCCGATTCCCCTGCTTCATCTTGGCCTGCGAGGTTAAAGTGCCGCGATGAGCGGGATAATACAATTCTCCAACGTAACGGGCATCCGGTACGCCTCGTTCCTGCAAATCTTCAAAATAGGTGATCGGGGAGGTAATGACTGTCTGGGGAACGCCTTCCAGATTGGTCATTCTCCGCAGAAACTCTAAGTCATCACGGTTTGCCCCCCCACCTCCATCTCCATACCCGAATTGAACCAGCCGACTCGAGATCCCCTCTTGCTGGACTCTTTCCTTCCATTGATTGATGGCGTAGGACACGTCTGCCGGGTTAGGATAGATCCCATAATCAAGCAAATGAACGAGTACCTCTGAGCCATCGATCCCTTCCCAAGTGAACGTATTGAAGGGAAATGGAGCGGCGATATTGTCGTAAGTCTGAAACATCTTGACGGTAGCAAAATAATCAATACCGCATTTCTGCATGATTTGCGGCAAATTACCGGAGTAGCCAAAGACATCGGGGAGCCAGAGCAACTGATTATCGACGCCGAATTCTTCATGAAAAAAGCGTTTGCCATAAAGAAATTGCCGGATCAAGCTTTCTCCACTGGGAATATTCGTATCCGGCTCCACCCACATGCCGCCCTCAAGAATGATTCTACCTTCTGCGACATAACGTTTAATTCTCGCATATAACTCGGGATACAACGCCTTAGTGAGTTGCAGCAAATACGGCTGACTTTGCACATAGCGGTATTCTGGGTATTCCTCCAATAAGGAAAGCTGGTTCGATAATGTGCGGGCGATTTTACGTTTCGTTTCTTCCATTGGCCACAGCCAGGCGATATCCAAATGAGACTGCCCCATCATGAACAGCTTTGGTGATGTGGATCCGTTCACGCAATCAAGTAAAGGCTTCATGATAAGTCTTCCTGTTCGCGCCATGTCCTCTATTCCCTCTCCGGCAGCAGTCCAATCCATCTCAGCAATCAGTTGCAGGAAGCATTGATCAATTTCACTAACTCGCAAAGAGCTTGGTTCTAATCCATTGCGTAATTGTAGCAATGCCTTTAGATCAATGTTGAATTGATAGAACTCTTCATGCACAGCGACAACGCGAGATCGACCATAAACCGGCAAATCCCGATCATGACCTGCATAAACCTCCGCTACGATCTCGAATGGTTCTCCGGGAAGGGCCTGCAGACTCAAGGGGAGCACCTTATGTAGATAGTCCTTGGCTCCCGCCAATTTGCCGTTCACATAAATCGTACTTTCTCCACCAAAATCAGATATTAGCTCGATCCGCTTACCCGCATACTCCGCCGGAACGATGACAGTGCCCTTGAACCAGCCATACTGCCATTTCTCTCCCCACTGCTTTCCTTGGGAGATCATAGAGAAAGGCCCTGTAGTGGCAGTCTCGTAGGGTAGCCAAGTAGCGGTGGTATAATAATTGAATTCAACAATCTCGATGGTTTGGTATAAAT
>JAIMBU010000016.1 GCA_023511325.1 Gorillibacterium sp. | reverse complement strand
ATTCAATACCTGACCAAGCTACGGATTGAGCAATCCATTGTCCTGCTGCGCGAGACGGACGCCACGATCGATCAAATTGCTCGCTCCATTGGATTCACCAACGGTAGTTATTTCAGCAAGGTATTCCGCGAGTGGGTTGGGTGCCCACCTGGAGAGTTCAGAGTCGCCCGAGTGCACCTATCCTTTAGTCAAATGTTCTTCAATTAAGCAATAAGAGTTAGAATTCCACCTTCACTAAACCACGTACACTATTGATAAACCAAATAGCCTGAGCTCTGCGCAGATCGTCTAAGTTGAGAATCATTTCTTTTATCTCACCACGAGCCAATAGCGCTTCGCGGAAGGTCCCGGCAAGTAAGCCTGATGATAATGGCGGAGTCCATAATGCTCCGTCCAATTCAAGCACAACATTCCCCCGAGTAAATTCGGTCAGTTGCTCCTTTTCATTCCAGAGGAGGACATCATATGCACCATCGCCTTTGGCATAATGATAGGTGTATAACTCCCTTAGCGTCGTCTTGTGATAAAGAAGGTTGTTGCTAGAATCGATGCACTCGTCCGATAGAACAACTTGCTGTACCCTCCCCTTATCTGCCGATTGTCCAACAGAATCCGCGTACTCAGGCTCTATTCTATCCGCATGTAAGGACACCTTACCTTCTTGGCTCAACAGTAATCTAGCCTTATAATCACCTTCTGGATAAGTCTGAGCACCTTCGCTCAGTTTGCTCTCAATCTGCAGCAACGGATAGACAAAACCGAAATACTCCGCAGAGCCACGCAGCCGCTCCAGATGGTGCTCAAGTAGCGTGTAGCTGCCATTTGAAAGTCTAAGACTCTCTACGAGATCAAAGGGAGTATCCACCTGCTTCAATACCGCAGTTTTGGCCAAGGCTTCCTCGAACTCTCCTTCGGCAGAGGAATCCCAGATTACACCTCCGCCAACACCATATTCGGCTGTACCCGCCTCCGTATCTATCCAGACCGTACGAATCGGAACGTTGAACACCGCTTGTTTATGGGGAGTGATGTACCCAATCGCACCACAATATATTTCACGTGGTGAATGCTCCAGATGACTAATCATGTCCATGGTGTTGATTTTGGGCGCGCCTGTTACCGAGCCACAGGGGAATAAGGCAACGAATAACTCCTCCAAGGTCGCAGCTTCCTTCAGTTCTGCCTGAACCGTCGACGTCATCTGGTAAACAGTAGGGTATTTCTCGATTTCATAGAGCTGCGGCACGCGAACGGAGCCTGTTCGAGCGAGCTTGCTGAGATCATTACGCAGCAGATCAACAATCATCACATTCTCAGCGCGATCCTTCTCGGAATGGTATAGCGTGTCTCGCTGCTGCTGATCATCCTGCGGCCATCTCCCGCGCTTGATCGTTCCTTTCATCGGGCGAGCGGTAATCTGACCTTGCTCCATTTCGAAGAATAGCTCAGGTGACACGCTGAGGATACGATGCTGTCCCAGGTTGAGATACGCACTATAAGCAGCCATTTGCGCTTTAACTAAACGGCGAAAGAAGCCGAGATCACTTCCATGGAAATGGCTCCGCAAGCGAAATGTATAATTGACCTGGTAGGTTTCTCCTTTAGCAATTCCCTGCTTAATCTCAGCGATTGCCCGTTCATAGCTAGCTTTATCCGTATCCGGTACCCACTCCGACACCTCGTATGCTTCCCCATCCGGACTAACAAGCTCCGCATCTGCGATTGGCTCAGTAAAAATACCAAACCAGAGGAGCGGCATGACGTAATCGGATCGCGCCTTTATAGCAGAGTCAAACGCCGGAGCACTCTCATAGCTCAGGTAGCCTGCGGCATAATAACCGCGATCCACATAGCTCTGAACCGTACATAAAGCTTCCCGCACCTCAGCTACCTTGTCCGCAGTCACGACAATAATCGGCTTGTGAAAGGTTAAGCTTTGAGCTTGAGAATCGGGAAACTGAAAATGGAGTAGCGGGCTGTTCGGATCAATGGGGATGAACGACTTGGTTATATTCTCCATGAATTTCCCTACCTGTTCTTACGATATTTTTGCGGCGATGCGCCCATGGCGGTTTTAAATACACGACCAAAGTGGGTCACGCTCTGATAGCCTACTTGTAATGCAATCTCGGTTACGCTAAGATCTGTCTCCTGAAGCAGCTTCCGTGCTTCCTCTACCCGGACATGATTAATATAGGAAATGATCGAAAGTCCCGTCACCTGAGTAAAAATTCGACTTAAATAAAACGGACTAATATGAAATAATCCAGAAAGCTGGCCAAGCGTTAATGTCTCCGCGTAATGCTTACCAATATATTGGGCAACTTCGGACACCTTATAATGAAGCGAATTGGGATAATCGGCTATTTCTGTTGGCCGTCCCTCTGTTAATCGCAATAATGTGATCAGGAGCTCTGACAGCAGCAGCTTCGTGTACGCTTCATGACCCGTCTGCCTTATTTCTAGCTCGGTGAGCATTTTAGTCATAAGTGTACGGACAACACCTTGTTCCTTCTGGTTAAGCCGTAAGAGTGGAAACTCAGCAAAAATATTCGTCACTTCCGCTTCCCATTGTGGCAGCAGGTTGCCAATGGCTTCCTTACGAAAGTTAATCAGGATTCTTTCATGAGAGCCCTTGCGGGTACTGGTCGTCTTGTGGAGTGCATGCACAGGGATGAGGATAAGGTCCCCTTTGCGGACATGATAGGCCCGATCCTTGATAAAATAACAGCGTTCACCAGAGAGCAGGAAATAAATCTCCCAAGCATTATGGAAATGATGCTGATCCATATTGAAGTCATCTGTGCGTTTCGCCAAATCAATTGTAAATAGCGCGTCAATGGGTACAAGCTCTCCTTGGTCTTTCATGACATCCGCCTCCTTACCTCTTCCTATTATAACAAGAGAAGTCGGATTTTTCAGCAAGAATTGTTGAACTTATTGCAAAACAAACAATATATGTGGTGCAGTAATCATTATTTTGCCGTAAGGTAAAGTTGATCGAAATTATACAGGAGGTTATGATCATGGGTGAACAAACGTACCGCGACATCAAGATCGCCTATATTGGCGGAGGATCACGTGGTTGGGCTTGGGGACTGATGGGCGATCTAGCAAGAGAAAAAGCAATTTCGGGTACAGTCGCTCTTTACGATATTGATTTTAATGCAGCTAAGGACAATGAAATAATCGGAAACCGCTTGAACGATCAACCAGATTCGATTGGAAAATGGACCTATGAAGCCTTCCGTTCCCTTCCAGACGCACTTAAAGGAGCCGATTTCGTCATTATTTCCATTCTACCGGGAACATTTGATGAGATGCAATCTGACGTCCACCTCCCTGAAGAATACGGTATCTACCAGACCGTTGGCGATACCGTGGGACCCGGAGGCATGGTTCGAGCTCTGCGCACCATTCCTATGTACGTCGAAATTGCTGAAGCACTCCGCGATCACGCTCCAAATGCTTGGGTGATCAATTACACGAACCCCATGAGCTTGTGTACACGTACGCTGTATGAGATTTTCCCAGCAGTTAAAGCCTTTGGCTGCTGTCATGAAGTTTTCGGCACCCAACAGCTACTGGCATCCATGCTTGAAGATATGTGCGGCATAGAAGGTGTAAATCGCCGTGACATTGAGGTCAATGTGCTTGGCATCAATCACTTTACCTGGTTGGATCAGGCATTCTATAAAGGAATGGATCTATTTCCAATCTACCGTGAATTCACCAGCAAATATGCTGAAACCGGCTTTATCGACAAAACACAGGCAAGCCACTGGATGAATAGCTTCTTTGGTTCAGCCAATCGAATTCATTTCGACTTATTCCGTCGCTACGGCATCATGGCAGCAGCAGGTGACCGTCACCTTGCTGAATTTATGCCCCATTCTTGGTACCTATCCAGTCCAGAACGAGTCGAGGAATGGAAGATCGGTCTTACTCCTGTGCAATGGCGTAAAGAAAACCGTGAGAAGCTGCTTGCTCGCAGCAAAAAGCTGGTCGCTGGCACGGAGATCATGACACCAAACCCAAGTGGTGAGGAAGGCGTGGATATGCTCCTTGCCCTGCTTGGATCAGGACGGATCATCACCAATGTTAATATACCTAACCGTGGTCAAATCACCAATCTACCGCTCGGAGCCATCGTTGAGACCAATGCTGTCTTTGGCTCAAATACGGTGCAGCCTCTGCTAGCTGGTGCCCTGCCTGAAGCTGTGAATAGTCTAGTGATTCGTCACTTGTACAATCAGGAAACAACCCTGCAGGCTGCGCTGAAGAAGGACAAAGCCCTTGCCTTCCGTGCATTTGCTAATGATCCATTAGCTGCCATTCTAGCGCCTGCCCGTGCTGAGGAACTATTCGAGAAGATGCTGAACAATACGAAGGCCTACTTGCCAGGCTGGGACCTGTAAGCTCTCTCCTTGTCGAGGATACGATTCGTCCCCTGGAGCATGATCGCCAATATACATCTTTTTTGTCATCGCAACTCTTTTTGCCACTGCTAATCAAAATGAAGAAGTTAAGCGGAATAAATACCGCTCAACTTCTTTTTTTGTCATCCTTTTTTATTTTTTTGCATTTTAAGATAAAATCCAATCATGACTACTTTCCTTACGGCAAATTATTCGTATACTTAAAATATACAGTTAGGCTTGCAGACAAACAGTGTACGTAGGACGATAAAGGAGGTAGTTGGTGTGAACGATAATCCAATCGATCATTCGTTTGTTTTTGAGCAAATATATAACCACTCTCCCATCGGCATTGCCCTGCTGTCACCGATTAATGGTCAGTTCCTACAAATAAACCCGGCCTTCTGCCTCATGCTTGGTTATACAGCATCTGAGCTCTTGGCCACATCCGAGCTGGATCTCACCTACTTACCCGATGGCCTAATACTTGACGATATGCACTCTTACTCCCAATTAACTGCTGCGCTGGGCACTGCTCATGAGGTTGAGAAAAGGTATTTGCATAAGGCCGGTTATCCTGTCTGGGTTTCACTGAGCATTGTCTATATCACAGATGATACTGACCATTTACCTTACCTGCTTTTTCAGGCAATAGATATCACAGAGCAGAAGCTTAACGAGGACCGCCTTGTAGAAAGTGAGCGTAATTATCGACTTATTTCCGAGAACTCCCTGGATTTCATCGCGAGGCTGTCAGTTGATGCAGCCATGACCTATAAGTATACCTCCCCTGCCTGCTATACCATTCTCGGCTATAAACCGGAGGAAATGATCAATACCAGTATCTTTGATTATTGCCATCCCGATGACATCGCCAAGTTCAAGCAATATATGAAGGAAAGCTTTCAGGCCCAATGCTTTCAAACCAATATTCACCGATTTCGTCACAAAGATGGACGTTACATCTGGCTGGAAACAGCTAGCCGCTTTGCCTATAGTGATAATGGTAAAACCAGTGAGATTGTCGCTGTGTCACGCGATATTACGCAACGTAAGCATTATCTTGACCAGATTGAAAGTCTAAGCCATAGCAATAGCCTTATTCTGAGCTCCGTGTCTGAGGGCATCTTTGGTCTAGATACCGATGGAAAAACGACCTTTATTAATCCGGCGGGTGCCAAGGCACTTGGCTTCCACTCGGATGAGCTAATTGGTGGCCAATATCTAAGTCATGATCTGCAGACCCGCTCCGATGGTACCACTTATCCTGAGGGTGAATCCCCGATCCAGCGAGCTTATCGCGATGGACTTGCTTCTCATGGCAAGGAGACCGTTTTCTGGAGGAAGGATGGGACAAGCTTTCTGGCTGAATATCAGGCAACCCCGATCATTGATCAGGGTATTCGTACAGGTATCGTTGTCGTCTTTCGTAACGTTACCAATGAGAAAGAAATCATCATGGCTAAGGAATCTGCTGAGCGAGCGGATCGTGCCAAATCCGAATTTCTTGCTGTCATGAGTCATGAAATTCGCACACCCATGAATGGCATTATTAGTATGGCTGGTCTCCTCGCCGAATCTGAGTTATCCGAGGAACAACAAACCTACATGGAGATTATTCAGCATAGCAGCAACGCACTGCTTCATATCCTTAACGATATTCTCGACTTCAGTAAAATTGAAGCAGGCAAAATGGTAATAAACCTTGAACCCCTTGCGATTGGTTCTGTTGTGGAAAATGTTCTTGAGTTGTTTGCTGCCAATGCTGCTGAAAAAGGTATCCACTTAGGATTTAACCTTGATCGTTCCCTTCCTCCTTTTATCATTGGAGATTCGGCTAGATTAAGACAAGTGCTGCTTAATCTTGTCAGCAACGCGATCAAATTCACTGAGCAGGGTAGTGTAACGGTGAGTGTGAAGGGAATAAGCGGTAAAGAGCAACGTCACTTGACTTTGGAGTTTACGGTTAAGGATACAGGAATTGGTATTCCCGCAGCCAAGTTGGATATGCTGTTCCAATCCTTCTCTCAATTGCATCCAGCCCTTAATCGGAAGTACGGCGGAACCGGCCTAGGGCTTGCCATCTGCAAGAAACTTGTCGAGCTCATGGGTGGAGTCATTGATGTGGAAAGTGTGGAGGCTGAGGGCTCTGCTTTCTCCTTCACTGTACCAGCCGTCATCTGGGAGCCAGCAGATGAACAAAAGGACGAAGCACTTGTTTCTACTGACGCATCGCCTACCATTTCGCAGACTAGTGGCAAGTATCGAGATCTGAAGATCCTGGTGGTTGATAACGACTTGGCTCATCAGACCTTAATGCAAGGTATTTTACACAAGCAAAGCCTCAAATGCGATATAGCCTCAAATGGTATCGAAGCCCTCCAAACCGTTCTCCAACATCCGTATGATCTGATTTTTATGGAAATTAATCTTCCGCTTATAGATGGAGTCAACGCTACTCAAGTGATCCACCAATTGTTTCTTCCAGAAGAGCTCCCTTTCATCATAGCGGTAACTGCTTTCGCCCTACCCGATGATCTAAAGAGATACACGGCTGCCGGTATGCATGACTTCATCAGCAAGCCAGTACTCGCTTCGGAAGTTATTCGCGTTTTAGATAGGTGGCTCATACAGGAGTGACCAGAGTAGACAAGTCCACTTAATTTGTATAAATTCCCATCAAATAAGGGTGCCCTCAGCGTCGTGATTGATAAAAGCTCTTGAACAAGAAGAAACGGCTTTGCCATCCTTAGTAAGGACGGAGCCGTTTCTTAAAAAAAAGTTAACGCGCTTCAAGCATCCGGTCGACGACCAGCTGGCGGAATTCCGGAGACAGCATGGAGAAATAAGCCGTGAAGCCGGTGACACGAACGACCAGATCAGGATGCAGACTCGGATCAAGATGGGCCTCCAGCACTTTTTGCTTGCTGATCAGGTTGATGTTGAGTAGGGTTGCCCCTATATCGAAAATAGCCCGAATGTACGCCGCAATCTTGTCTACTGCGTCTGGATCATTGACCAGATGAGGATCAAGCTCCAGTTGCAATGGTGCAGTATTGCCATAACCCGGCTGAACCGCGGCGATGATGTTGGATAAAGCGGTGACCGCTCCGTCCTTGCGGAAGCCAGGCGCTGGGTTGGCTCCGTGGTTGATCGCTTCGCCGGCTTTGCGACCACTTGGTAGAGCTCCGACGGCTTTCCCCAACCCAATCGTGTTAGCCCAAGAAAACCAACCTGGGATGAATTGAACCGGATACCGCTCCATCTGCCCCCTGACCAAACTGCTGAACATCCGGGAGATGTGCTCTCCCCACCGATCCCCGGCAGACTGCCCATGTCCGTAACGTTCACTCGACTTCATCATAAGACGCACGTATTCCCCGTCACGACCCTCGTAGTTCACTTGCACATGAGCGGCCAATTGCTCCCAAGAAAGCCTGCCTTCTTGCACGATTCGTTGTTCGATTGCCGCAAAGGAGTCAGCCACCGTAGCCAATCCTGCACCATCGATCGCCATATTGTAATAGCGGGCTCCGCCTGCCGCCACATCCAGCCCCTGCTCAATCGGTCCATGGGACAGGAGATTTAGCAGCAGCTCCGGCTCATTCTGGGCTTGATGGGTCAGGTGGAAGGCGATTCCGTCCGCGGCGGTTTCGACCGCTTTTTGCAAATGGCCTTGGAAGCTTTCCCGCAGCTTCTCTAAGGAGGGGCTCCCGGCAGCGACTGTTTCGTAGAAGGCAACTTCGAACACTTTCGCCGCGTTGACCTTCACCAGATCGTTCATGGTGTATTCCATCCCCGGTAGTGACATCCAGTTGCAGCCGACGGCGATCCGCTCCCGAGCCAGTTCCTGCGGATAGCCCGCCCGAACGAAGCCTGCAACGAGTGCCTTATCGCCAGAATAACGAGGCCAGCCGTTCTGGTTGGCAAACAGGTAATCCACTGATTTGCGGAAGAACGCCTCGTCCAAGCCGTCATGAACCCGGATGGTCAAATTGCAGGAGGTATTGATCATAGCGGCGGCTTCCAGAATCAAATAGGATAACCGACTTGTCATGTCCTTGCCGTTTCCATCTGGTCCACCCAATTGATAATAGTGGGTATCGTTAAGCAGTAGACAGGCGATGTAAAAGCGGGCATCCTCTTCCGTGATGAGCCCTGCTGCCAAATCTCGTTCGAAGTAGGGGCGGAGCAATTCGTCCAGCTGCCCACCAGCGCCGTCGCGGTTATATGTTCGCGAGGCCATGTTGAACCAGCAGATCCATTGGCAGGCTTCCCGCAGTGTGCGGGGCGGATGCACGGCGATCGCTTGGTTAACGTCGCTAATCTCCTGCAGATTCCGCTTCAACTGCGGATGCTGTTCGAGCGTAGCCAGCTCACCGGCAAGCACGGCTGTCCGCCGAATCCAAGCTTGGATGGAGTGGATGACTTGCTCTTCCGATTGATAAAATTCAGACTTCTCCTCACCCTGAATGGCTTTGAAGCTTTGTAGCTTCTCCAGCAGTCCGCCCCAGCCCAATTCCAGGCCGATTCGGTAATCTGGGGCAAAGTGGGCGTCGAGGCCAATGCCGCAGATGATATCGTATTTTTCCTGCAGCGGCTTCAGGTGGGCGTAATCGAACTCTGGCATCCAGATAGAGCCTTTCATCCGCGACAGAAAGAACATCCATTTCCCCGCCATGGAGTCCAGCGGATCTACATACAGCGGGTGATGCGATAGCAAGCTGCAGAAATTCTCCGTCCATCCCGCATAGCCATAGAAGGAGCCATCCGGATGATTGGGGATGATGTTCCAGGTGAAGCCATCTGGCGGAACGATCCGGCCGTAATCGTCCTCGTCCAGTCCACCCTCCTGCTCTACCTTGCGACTGGTTTGCGCCAGCTTTCGTTCCCGTAGAACGCGGATGCGCGCTGTGTAAGTCAAATCCTTGTCTTCCGTGACCTTGTTCAGGTAGTCCCGAATGATGGTTGCTTTCATGGAAGGTCCTCCTTTCGGTTATCCGATTTTCACTTTCAAGCCATACGCTCGAACCACGTCGCCTAGCCGCTGCATCGTCGCCTCATCGGGTACCGTTACACCTTTGAACGCATCTGGCCTGTCAAGCGCCTGGTATTTCACGCCCCCCAACGGATTGAAGCGCAGCAGATCGTAATAATCCACCTTCGCTTCCAGCACCAAGAATCGGCAGATCGCCGCTATGCAGGCCTCGGAATCGTTAACGCCAGGAATGATCGGAGTCCGCACGATGAAAGGAATGCCGGTCCGGGTCAAGCTGCGAATATTGGCGAGCACGCGCTCGTTACTCTGCTTGGTCCAGTGGTGATGCTCTGCGGCATCCCAATGCTTGAGATCCAGCATCACCAGGTTCGTGTGAGATAAAGCAGGCTCCATCCGTTCCCAGGGAAAGGAGAGATTGGTTTCGATAGCCGTGTGAATCCCTCGCTCACGACAGCGCATCAAGAGCTCCGTTAAAAAATCGGCCTGCACGAATGCTTCCCCGCCCGATACCGTGATTCCACCACCTGAACGGTGGTAATACGCTTCATCCTGTAGGACTTCCTCCAGCACTTCCTCGACTTCCATTGATTTACCAGACATGATGCAAGCATCTGCAAAACAAACCGCTGCGCAGCGTCCGCAAGCAGTGCATAAAGAGCGGTCAAAGCGATGACTTCCCTCCACCATCCTATGTGCACCAGTCGGACATTCTTCCACACATTTCCCGCAATCCACGCAGCTTGAGTCATAATAGAGCAGTTCCGGCGCGGAATGGATCGTTTCCGGATTATGACACCAGGGGCAGCTCATGTTGCAGCCTTTCAAAAACACGGTCGTTCGTATCCCCGGTCCATCATGCAGAGAAAATCGTTGGATGTCTGCAACTATTCCCTTCAACGCGATCCCCTCCCTTTATTCACCCAGATGTTGAATGAGCAGCCAATCGTACACATCATCTCTTTGATAAACCTCTGTCCAGCAGTCATGTCCTGCATCGGGATAAACCGTATATCGGATCGGGTTTCCAAGAGCCTTTAAGGCGCGTACCATTTCTTCCGTATAAATGATTGGAACAACCTCGTCCTTAGCGCCGTGAAAGGTCCAGATCGGCATATGCAGCAGTTGATCTGATCTCCAGGACATGCCTCCACCACAAATGGGCATAAGAGCAGCAAATATTTTTGGGTGCTCCATGGCGATCTCCCACGCTCCGAAGCCACCCATACTGAGACCCGTTAAATAAATCCGCTGCGGATCCACACGGTATTCCTGCTGAACATTGCGCAAAACTTCCATGACCCGGTCCTTTTGCATGATCCAGACTGAATCCTCTGGACACTGCGGGGCAACGAGAAGAAAAGGAAATGACCTCCCCGTAGCCACTTCCTTCGGAGGTCCATGCAATTCCAACAGCTCGGAATCCTCTCCCCGCTGGCCGGCACCATGCAGAAAAATGACAAGCGGCCAAGCTTTAGCTACATCCGCTTCATAATCGTCAGGCAGATAGGTTCTATAGTTGATCTCAAGCTCATGCGAAACCACGACATTGCGTTTTTCAATCCTTTTTCTTATTCCACTCACCTGTTGTGTGCCACCTTTCAGAAGGAAACGCTATTTCATCACATTCTATTTTGCTGTAAAAAGTGGTTCCGTGTTGTTCCATCCTCCGATCCACTCATACCAAACGCGGAAAACGCCATCTGGACCTTACGGCTCAAATGGCGTTTCATCCGATTAGTATTATTTAAATGTAACTAAATCGCTCACATTCACTGGAAGACCCGTGCGAATAGCCTTGTTTGCAGCGATGCCGGTCAGGATCGATCGTGCTCCATCGATGTGATTCGCCGCCCGGTGGAACTTATCATAGACAGGTGTTCCGAAAATATCGTTAAGCATCACCGTATCTCCTCCGCCATGACCACCTACCGCTTCATCAACTTCAACCTCATAAGGGGCTCCGAACATAGGGAAAACCGTGATCTTATGACCCAGCAATGCACCTTCCTGGTCCTTCTCGCCACCGGCATTCACATACGATTGTTCAACAATTGACATTTCAATTCTGCCTTTGGTGCCGTTGAAGGCGATTCGGTAGCCTTCCCAAGGCATATAAGCGTTTAAGGAGTATGTCATGATGGCATTGTTCTTGTAACGCACGATAACGCCCATCGTATCTTCAATGTTGATTCCATCACCGAAAACACTTTGATCCCGACGGTAGCCATCTTCATGCTCCGCATCAAGATATAAGGCTTTCAGGCTTTCGCTTTGGTCTAATTGCAGCGCAAATGGATCCCCTACCGCCGCCTTATTTCCTGTCGCCCGATCATAGAATTGGGTGACTCCTCGCTGCTCAGCGTTTTCCCTACCGTAGAAGTTCAAATCGCCAAAGGCGAATACTGTTTCCGGTTGGGATCCGATCCAGAAGTTGACGAGATCAAAGTGATGCGTCGATTTGTGCACCAATAAGCCTCCGCTGTTACGCTTATCCCGATGCCACCGGCGGAAATAATCGGCTCCATGCAGGATGTTGAGCAGCCACTCGAAATGAACGGAGCATACTTTTCCGATGACTCCACTTTCAATGAGCTCTCTAGCCATCGTATGATGAGGTGCATAACGATAGTTGAACGTTACCCGAATATTTCGACCTGTGCGTTCTACCGTATCCAATATTTCTTGACACTTTTTCTCGTCGACAGTCATCGGTTTTTCCGATACAACATCGCAGCCAAGCTCCATGGCCCGAATAATATAACGATGATGCGTGCGGTCTACACTGGTCACAATGACGGCATCCGGCTTCTCCGTCTCGATCATCAGATCGAATTCATCCGACTTATAAGTCCGCACCGCCGGGTAGTCATATTTATCCACCAACAATTTATTGGCGTAATCCATGCGGGTTTGATTCACGTCGCAAAACGCAGTCAATTCAGAAGTGTCCTTAAAATCCGTTGCGATAGCCGCGAAAAACAATTCGGATCTACCACCGGTTCCAACCAATACAAACCTTTTCTTTTTTATCTCCATTTCTCTTCACCCTTCACCTAGTTTGTTATATTTTTCTGATGCAATGTTTTCTAGGCGCCTTTGTTT
>JAIMBU010000156.1 GCA_023511325.1 Gorillibacterium sp. | reverse complement strand
GCCCTTGCTTGGTGCTAGTCAAAATATGCTGATACAAACGAGCCGCGAATTCATGCGCCGCGTAGAGGGTATCACGGTTTCTCCGATCTTGGCTTTTCTCTTCCGGTTCTTCATCTCGCTCGAAGGGGATATCTGCCTCATCGGCTAACTGTCGTACCGCTTCCGGAAAGGTGAGCCCCTCTATTTCCATTGCGAAATGAATGAGATTGCCCGTGGCATGACAACCGAAGCAGTAATAAATTTGTCGCTCCGGATTCACTGTGAAGGAGGGTGTTTTTTCGGAATGAAAGGGACAAAGTCCCTTCATGTAGTGACCCTGCTTCTTCAGTGGTACATGCTTGCCAATCACGTCAACGATGTCATGTTTCTTCAAGACAGCTTCAATCACTTCGTCAGGTATGCGTCCATAACTCAATTCCATCACCTGCATCTTATTTGGACACGTATAATCTATTCGCTTATGTGCGGAATATCTCCTGCTTGTCTGACAAAACTTTTGTCAAAGTTTGTTGGAAAATTTTTCGGTCGAGAGCAGTAAAAGCCCGCGGACCCTTGGTACGACCGCCTCCGCGCCTTGTTCGCGCCTGTTCACTTCGACTATCCAAAAGAAAATCAATTGTTCTGTCTGTGTAAATTTGCCCTCGATTTGACAAGACAATGGCTTTTTTGGCGATGCAGATCGCCGCAAGACCGAAGTCTTGTGTGATCAATAGATCATCTTTACTGATCCGATTAGCGATAAACAGGTCAACCGATTGGTCGGAGCGATCTACTTGAAAGACAGTAAACCCTTCACCTGGTAGGATGCGATGATCATAAGAAGCAACCATCCATACGGGAACTTTAAACTTAAGTGCCACCATTACGATCTCCGTCTTCACGGGGCAAGCATCTGCATCAACTAGAATCATCGTCGATCCTGTAATCATTATTCACCACCTAAGAAGAAACGGCTCTGCCAGCTTTTATAGACGGCGGCCTTTCTCGAAAAAAGCATCAAAAGGTATAGCAAAAAATATACATTCTGATATTTCAGGCCTATCTTGAACATCAAATTCTTTAATAACAATTTCTATAAATTCTGCTATTGACACTAATTTCTCGTTAGATGCTGATGGCTTGCACGAAACATGTCCTGAATCAAGCTAGCCGTTTCCTCTACTGCTCGATTGCTTACATCAAGAACAACACAATTAAGTTTCGCCATGATTTCGGCAGAATATCCAAGTTCCTGCTCAATCCGCTCAACCTTCGCATAGTTGGCTTCTCCATGTAAGCCAAGTGCCTTCAAACGTTCCTTACGGATGGCATTGAGCTTATCCGGACCAA
The DNA here is from genome assembly GCA_023511325.1 of Gorillibacterium sp. Classification (GTDB taxonomy): domain Bacteria; phylum Bacillota; class Bacilli; order Paenibacillales; family NBRC-103111; genus Gorillibacterium. The sequence continues at coordinate 5,249 of JAIMBU010000156.1, read as the reverse complement.
TACGCAATCCAACAATTTTGTTCTTTGGGATGGTGAATAGCTCCTTCGGTGGCTTAAGCTCGGGAACCAGAGGAACATTCGCTACTTTGAAGCCTTTGTTGGCTAAGTACATAGCAAGGGGTGTCTTTGACGTACGTGAGACACCGACCAATACGATGTCTGCCTTCAACACCCCCGATGTATCCTGTCCATCGTCGTATTTAACAGCAAACTCAATAGCTTCTACCCGTTTGAAATAATTCTCATCCAACTCGTGAATGATGCCTGGTTCATGACGGGATTTCTTGTGCAGGAGCGTCTCAAGGTTACCGATTATCGGGCCGAGAAGATCAATGCAGACGATCTTCCGCATGAGTGCAAGCTCGATCAGGTAGTCTCGAAGCTCAGGAACAACCAAAGTAAAGACGATCATTCCTTGGATCGCAGCAGCAGCTTCAACGATTTGATCGATGGAGAGGCGGCTTTGGATAAACGTGTAGCGACGAATATTAATCGTGAGCGGTGAAAACTGTACCGCTGCTGCTCGCACAACACCCTCTCCTGTATCTCCAGCTGAGTCGGAGGCAACGAAAACAGTGAGTGTGTTTATCTCCTGTTGATGATTCATTCCATCACCTACCAACCAATTTAGCGAAATCGGCAAATCTGCGCACGTCCGTTGCAATAAGTGACAATAAACCAAGCCGATTGGCCCGTATACTTACGTCCTCCGCCATAACCATAACGGCAGCAAATAATGCAGTAATGGGTACCTCAAGACCACGAAGGATATCCAGTGCAGCGGAAACCTCTGTGTGGTTTAAGTGTTCGTCAAAGCGGGTATGCGCAGCTTGCCAGGCCTGAAATAGATCATGTTCGGCCTGTTCGACAAATAACCCGGGATCTACTTGATCCGACTCGGCTTTCGCGGCAAGATTTCCCACACGAGTGAAGGCTTCTGTAGCTGTCTTGAAGGAAGGGTCCTGCACAGCAATCGCAAGTTGTTCCGCACGAGCGACCACTCCAACTACATTCTCATAACCAGCACTAACCACCGCATCTACGATATCATAACGAACGCCACGCTCTGCCAACAGGTTTTTTAAGCGTAGATCGAAGAAATCATGCAAGCGCGTCAAGATACCCGTGGACGCCTCTTGATCATAATTTAATACATCAATGGCAATCGCGAATAAATCGCTTAAGGTGATATCTAGTCGGTGTTCGAGCAGAATCTGTACGATACCCGCAGCCTGACGGCGGAGAGCATAAGGGTCCTGAGAACCTGTCGGAATGATCCCCACAGACAAGCAGCCTACAATCGTGTCAATCTTATCAGCCAAACTAACCGCTGCCCCTACCAAAGAGGTGGGTACAGAATCACCCGAAAATCTTGGCTGGTAATGTTCATTAATCGCCTTGGCAACTGCCTCAACTTCTCCTGCTCTCCGGGCATAATCTTCACCCATCGTGCCTTGAAGCTCAGGAAACTCATAAACCATCTGGCTTACTAGATCAAATTTACAGATGGCTGCTGCGCGGACGATCTGTGCTGTCGTCTCTGCATCAACATGAAGACGAGATGCTAAGGAAGCGGCAATGTTCTCAATCCGCCGTACTTTGTCTCCAACCGAGCCTAGTTTTTCCTGAAAGACGATGCTATCAAGACGCTTTAGCGCACTGTCAATCGTCATCTTCTGGTCTTCATTGTAGAAGAACCTAGCGTCTGACAAGCGAGCACGCAGCACCTTCTCATTTCCTCTTGCCACTGTGTCCAAATGCTCCTTATTACCATTGCGAACCGTTACGAAGTGAGGCAGTAGGTTGCCTGCTTTGTCCGTAACCGGAAAATAGCGTTGATGCTCGCGCATCGAGGTAATCAGCACTTCCTTGGGAATCTCGAGAAATTCCGGATTGAAGGAGCCATATAAGGCTGTTGGGTATTCAACGAGGAAGAGCACCTCTTCTAGAAGATCCTCCTTGATCGGAATCTGCCATCCCTTCTCCTCAGCAAGTGCATGAATCTGGTTGAGAATGAGTGCTTTCCGTTCGTCGAAATCAGCGATTACCTTTTGCTCTTTCAAGACTGACTCATAAGTGTCCGGTGTCGTAATTACCACATGCTCCCCAAGAAAGCGATGGCCTCGTGTCGTTCGTCCGGAAGCGACCCCGGCAATCTCAAGCTCGATAATATCGTTACCAAAAAGCGCTACAATCCAGCGAATCGGACGAACAAAACGCAGCTCCCAATTGCCCCAACGCATATTCTTCGGGAAGTTCAAAGTAGTCACAATATGCTTTAAACCAGCTCCAAGTAACGATTCAGTGTCAACGCCGATATGGTTTTTAATGGCATGGATGTACTCCACACCTGCTAGCTCTTTGAAGAACAACTCGGAGGGCTCTACGCCTTGACTACGCGCAAACCCAAGCGCAGCCTTACTCCACGCTCCGTCTGCGTCGACTGCAATTTTACGAGTTGGCCCCTTGGCCTCTACTTGCTCATCTCGTTGGCTTTCCTCTACGTCACGGATAAGCAGGGCAAATCTGCGCGGAGTAGCATATATTTTCACAGTGGAGAATCCGATTCTAGACTCCTCCAGCCATTTACCCACACGTTCTGCAAGCTGAGTAGATGAGGAGCGAACAAACTTGGAGGGAACCTCTTCCATTCCGATTTCAAGAAGCAGATCTTTAGCCATTGAGCACCGTTCCTTTCTCCTTCAGCATAGGGAAGCCAAGCCGCTCGCGTTCGTCCAGGTAGGTTCCTGCACATTTGCGAGCCAAATTACGTACACGAGTAATATAACCGGTCCGTTCTGTTACACTGATTGCCCCTCTGGCATCAAGAAGATTAAAGGTATGCGAGCATTTAAGCACATAGTCGTAGGCTGGATAAACCAAATTGTGCTCGAGCGCGCGCTTCGCCTCTTCCTCGTAGGTGCCAAACAAACTAAATAACATGTTTACATCGGATACTTCAAACGTATATTTTGAATGCTCGTATTCCTGCTGGTGGAACACATCCCCATAGGTAACACCATCCACCCAAACCAGGTCGAATACATTTTCTTTATCTTGAATATAAGAAGCGAGTCGCTCGAGACCGTAAGTGATCTCAACAGAGACCGGAGACGTATCAATACCGCCCACTTGCTGAAAATAGGTAAACTGCGTTACTTCCATACCATCCAGCCATACTTCCCAGCCAAGTCCCCAGGCGCCTAAGGTCGGCCCCTCCCAGTTATCTTCAACAAATCGGATGTCATGCTGTAATGGATCCACCCCAAGCCGTTTTAAGCTTTCGAGGTATAACTCTTGAATATTGTCTGGCGACGGCTTCATAATGACTTGAAACTGATGATGCTGATACAAGCGATTTGGGTTTTCCCCATAACGACCATCTGCCGGTCTACGTGATGGTTCTACATAAGCCACATTCCAAGGCTCAGGACCGAGACTTCTTAGAAAAGTCGAAGGATTAAACGTACCTGCGCCCTTCTCGGTATCATATGGCTGCACGATAATGCAATTTTGCTCTGACCAGTACTGCTGCAACGTTGAAATGATCTGCTGAAAATTCATTTGCATCCCCTCCAAAAAGTAGTGTTATAGCTTACAACCGAATGGCAATAGAAATAGCTCCCGTATCACCTATGCCGGTCAAGACCGTGCATAGGGACGGGAGCATTAGTCTCTCGCGGTTCCACCCTACTTGGTCGAAGACATGCTTTCGACCCGCTTTTGCATGTACTTATCTGCACTCCGGAACGCCTTCACCGAACGCGTCAGACTGGGCTTACACTGTTCCCAGCTCGCTTGACTCCGCTTTTTTCGGTTACTCATTTCCTTCAATATGCCAAATAGGTACATATAGTAGAAGTAATAATAGCAGATCAGTGTAACCTTTGTCAATGTGGGTCGCCGCGTTAGTGAAAATATCAGCTAAGTGATTGGAATGGCGCTGAACCCTCTGTACAAGCACGACTGTGTAATTGGAACAGCGCTGAGCCCTCTGTGCAAGCACGGCTACGTGATTGGAACAGTGCTGAGCCCTCTGTGCAAGCACGACTGTGTAATTGGAACGGGGTTCCAGTCGCCAGTTGTTTTCGGATGGTTGATTTATAACAACATTAGAGGTATCCATCCGAAAACAAAAGCGAACACTTCGTTCTTCCACCTCATTCCAAACACTCCGCCTTGTTTCACTGAAATCCATGAAATCCCAAACTCAAACTTAGCAATGCAAACTCAAAAGCAACAAGCCCAAACCCTGCCTTGCAAACCAATACTTTGCAAACCAATACTTTGCAAACCTAAGCTCTGTAAACCTAAGCTCTGTAAACCTAAGCTCTGTAAACACATACCATAATCAATAATCAGCAAATCCAAACTGATGTAAGCCCAAACCTAAATGCAACAAGCCCAAAATTGAAAACCCCATACCAGCAAACCCATACCAGCAAACCCAAACCAACCCCAAGCCCCGGCCACACGCAGCCCCATATCTTAACCATCAAACCAGTAGTCAAACATTTTACATTGCTCACCGGAAGTCAGACTTATCGATGGAGCAAGAGATACAGCACACCATGCTATATTGTACAAAGTGCAGGATTTTCAAGCTCTAGAGCACTAGAGAGCGGCTATGTTGTATAAAATGCAGGATTTCGAACGGAAAAGTTACATTTCTTGAAATAGCATGGTTTATATTGCACAAAGTGCAGGATATTACGATTTTCATTCCCAGATGTCTGTTATGTTGCAAAAAGTGCAGGATACCGTTGTCGTTGCATTGAAGTTCAAAAACAAAAGCGCTCACTAGCGGTATTCCAACCGCTAGTGAGCGCTCCTATTATATTCAATACTTTAACCTTAAATATTATATTTCTCCATCTGGTCGAGAAAATCACGTGATTTCCACTTTGTATCCATATGTTGATCCATGAAGGCACGCATTGCCTGTTTAATTTCTGCTTTTGTCTCAACAGAAACCTCTGTAGAGCCAAGACGTCGCAAATCCACTCGTTGGAATAACCGGAGCAACCGCAAGGCTTTTGGAGATAAAAGAAGCGCAAATGGATCCTTACCCTTGCATCGAGGACAGAGGATTCCACCTTGACTCACACTAAGCACCATGTCCCCTTGGTCACTTCCGCATGAAATACACTCCTCAAGCTGTGGTAAGTAACCAGCTAGGGCAAGCATTTTCATCTCCATAATCGGAATGATGATATCAGCATCTTTATCATCTGCAACGGCTAAAAGGG
>JAIMBU010000155.1 GCA_023511325.1 Gorillibacterium sp. | reverse complement strand
GCACAGGGCTAGCCGACTCGTGCTCGGCAGTCTTATTGCGTTCCATGCGTCGAGCTGCAAATAGAAGTAATTCCGTGAGGAGTAGCCGCAAATACGTTTTATAGCCGCTTGTGTGCTCGGAGATTTCTGAGGTCATCCGACCAAGTAAATTCTGCACATGTAGACGTTCACTTGGATCAAGTCGAATTAAATCATTATGCTCAAAGACGCCAAACAGCATCTGATCATACAAGGGATGGTCCGTGCCGAGAAAGGCATCGCTAAAGTTGATGACGATGCGTTCATGCTCTGGTCGACCCAAATCAGATGATTTGTGTACAATCTGCTTATTGATAAAGATCAGATCTCCTGCGGCAATATGGTAAGCGCGATCATCGACAAAATAAGAACGTTGGCCCGAAAGCAAATAATAGATTTCATAAGTACGGTGATAATGATTCATACGCCCAAATGACTGGGTACGATAAATTTGTTCATAGTAAAAATCACCCTCTTCATCACCGTAAGCTGTCGAGTTGTTTTCACTGCTCATTGGTCTCACCTCAATTGGTGGATTCAGATACTGCTTTGGTATACACACGGCTTTCAGAGATGTCACTAAAGCATTTATCCTTCTATTATAGCAAGATAAGCGAATGATTGCTGCAAATCAGCAAAATAAGCGGAGATATTTCGCTTATTTTGCTCTATTCTAAAGAAGAAGAAAAACATTCGATTGGATGGTGGAATATTTCAGTGAAACACTTCATGGACGATACCTTTATGCTTCAAAACGCAACAGCCGTAGAGCTATACCGTGAGTTTGCAGAATCTATGCCTATTCTCGATTATCATTGTCATCTCAATCCTCAGGAAATACTTGAAAACAAACGCTTTAAGAACCTAGCCGAGGTATGGCTGTATGGAGATCATTACAAATGGCGGGCAATGCGTGCAAACGGGGTTGAAGAGAACCTCATTACCGGTGGAGAAGGTGTGACCGATTACGACCGGTTCTTAGCATGGGCGAAAACCGTGCCCATGACCATTGGCAATCCACTTTATCACTGGTCACACTTGGAGCTCCAACGGATTTTCGGCATCTTTGACTTGATTAACGAAGCCAACGCCCCACTGATCTGGGAGAAAGCCAATGCACAGCTTGCCGGTGACGGTTTTACTGTCCAAGATATTATCCGTAAGTGTAAGGTCGAGGTCATTTGTACCACGGATGATCCTGCGGATACTTTGGAATATCACCTTGCTCTGCAAAAGGGGCAAGGGTTTGGGTGTAAGGTTCTCCCGACCTTCCGTCCAGACAAAGGGCTGGAGATCAATCGAGCCACCTTCCTTCCTTGGATTGAGAAAATGGAGTCTGTGTCAGGCATCAAGATCTCGGGCTATGATCAACTGTTACAAGCGATGGAGGCTCGTGCTCGATTCTTCCATTCCGTCGGCTGTCGCATTTCGGACCATGCTCTTGACTATGTTCCTTACGCGGAAGTGACCAAGGCTGAAGCCACAGCTATTTTTGCTAAGGCGCTGCAAGGCAATCCCGTTAGTCTAGAGGAAGAGAAACAATACAAGACCTACACGCTTCTGTTTATCGGTAAGCTATACGCTGAACTGGACTGGACGATGCAGTACCACATCAATGCTCATCGCAACAATAACACGCGAATGTTTGGCCAACTAGGCCCGGATACGGGCTACGACTCGGTTAACGACAGTCAGATCGCTTACCCACTTGTGCGGTTGCTGGATGGTATGGCGCTTGAGGATGCTTTGCCACGAACGATTCTGTATTCTTTGAACGCACTGGATAATGATGTGCTTGCTTCGCTCATGGGTAGCTTCCAAGGCGGCGGTATCCCTGGTAAAATCCAGCTTGGCTCCGCTTGGTGGTTTAACGACACCAAGGAAGGCATGATCGCTCAGTTGAAATCACTCGCGAGCATGGGACTACTCAGTCGGTTTGTTGGTATGCTGACCGATTCGCGCAGCTTTCTCTCCTATACACGGCATGAATATTTCCGCCGGATACTCTGCAATCTGCTCGGTGAATGGGTAGAGCAGGGCGAAGCTCCCCACGACATGGAAACCCTTGGTCAGATCGTACGTGGCATATGTTCGGACAATGCAAAAGCATACTTCAAATTCTAAACAAAGGGAGCTAAAAACATGGATAAAACGACAGAATTACAGCTGAACCAAACTTGCTTAACGGATTCAGAGCAGGAGAAGTTTGCGCAGCTGCATCAAGACCCGATCACGATTCTCCAAGTAGGGGAAGGCAATTTTCTCCGCGGGTTCTTCGATTGGATGATTCAGCAAGCTCGCAACAAAGGGGTCTATCACGGCAGTATTGTTGTCACACAGCCTATTATTGAAGGCAAGCCCATGATCGATGGCTTAAAGCATCAAGATGGTTTATATACCTTAGTGCTTCGTGGACTTGAGAATGGCCTACCTGTGGAACGGAAGGAAAGGATTTCGGTATTCTCCGCTGTGCTTAATCCTTATGAACAATGGGAGGGGTTTCTCAAGCTAGCGGAGAATCCTGACCTACAGGTTGTTGTCTCCAATACAACGGAAGCCGGGTTAGTTTACCGTCCAGAGGTGTATGTCGAGGGCCAGCCGATCACCACTTATCCGGGAAAAATGACACAGTTCCTCTATCGTCGCTTTATCGCCTTCGACGGAGCGGCTGATAAGGGATTATTGTTCCTACCCTGTGAGCTGATTGACCGCAACGGCGACGAACTGCTTACCTGCATTCTTCGTTATTGTGCAGATTGGGAGTTGCCACAAGCATTCATCCGTTGGGTGAAGGAACATAATCAGTTCCTCTGTACCCTTGTTGACCGAATTGTTACAGGTTATCCTACTGCCGAAGCCGAGGCCTGGTTCGAAGAGTGGGGACATCGCGACAAATTCTTGTGCACCGCAGAGCCTTATCATTTCTGGGCAATTGAGGGTGATCCTAAGCTTGAAGAGAAGCTTCCACTCCAGCGTGCTGGACTTAACGTGCATTGGGTTAAGGATCTGACACCTTATAGATTGCGTAAGGTTCGCTTGCTTAATGGGGCTCATACGCTCATGACACCACTGGCCATTCTCTACGGATTGGGACATGTGCGTGAGGTTATGGAGAACGAGGAGTTTAACAGCTTTGTCCGCCGAGTCATGCAAGACGAAGTCATTCCTTCTGTACCGCTTCCAGAACAAGAATTGAAAGAATACGCCGAAACGATATATGAACGTTTCCTCAATCCATTTATCCACCATCGGCTTTTTGATATTGCCATGAACAGTATCAGTAAATTCAAGGCGAGATTGCTGCCTTCTCTGCTTTTCTATTCAGAGCGAAATTTGCCCTTGCCGCAAGGACTAACCCGTTCGCTAGCAGGCTTGCTCCGTTACTATAAAGTCAACCAAACTGAACAGGGTTACGCGGGAACCACTCTGACAGGAGCCTTGTATACAGTACGTGACGAAGGGACCGTATTAGCAGCTTTTGCTGGCATCTGGCAGAAGGAAAATGAGCAGTCTCAGCTTGAGTTAGCCCAAGCACTGCTCAGTTCCAAAGACATATGGGAGAAAGACTTATCCCTTGTTAATGGCTTGGCTGAACGCATTGTAGAGCAGTGGCAGGAGATGGAAAGTAACCTTTAAGAACCCATGGCTTTTATATTAGCTTTAAAGGGAAAGGGGAGATAAATATGAATGATTGGCTGCATTTACACAAGAAGGATCACGTCGTGATTGCTTTGCGAGATTTTGCCCAAGGAGAAACCATTGAGGTTGTAGATGTAGAAGAGGGACAGGGTTCAGTGACTATTGAACTGACCGATGCTGTGGCGAGAGGACACAAGATTCTCATTCGCGCGACGGCAAAGGGAGAGGACATTCTCAAATTTGGCTATTCCATCGGGAAGGCCAAAGAAGATTTAGCTCCCGGTTGTTGGATTCATACCCATAATATAGGCACAGGACTCAAGGGGTTCTTGGAGTATACCTATGAGCCAGCTCATCAGACTGAGGGAGCTTTCGGACAAGGATTGGCAGCAGGGTCTGCTGAAGTTACTGGTGAAGCGACTGCGATAGCACCCAACACAGCAACCGTTGCGCCCACTCTTGCTGTGGAGGCGGTGCCGACCTTTAATGGTTATATGCGCGAGAATGGCGAGGTTGGCATTCGCAACGAAATCTGGATTATCAATACGGTAGGTTGCATCAATAAAACCTGTGAATCGCTCGCCCGTAAAGCGGAGCAGCGGTTTGGCGGCCGAGTGGATGGCATCTATCATTTTGCCCATCCGTTTGGCTGCTCGCAGCTTGGTGACGATTTGGCTAATACGCAGCAGCTTCTCGCATCTCTGGCGCTGCACCCGAATGCGGCTGGTGTACTCGTCGTTGGTCTTGGTTGTGAGAACAATCAAGTCGATGCTTTTAAACGGGTACTTGGAGACTTTGATCCATCGCGTATCCTGTTCATGAAGACCCAGGAAGAGCTGGATGAGCTGGAGGCAGGTCTTGTCCTGATTGAGCAATTGGTTATTCGCGCTGAGCAATATAAGCGCGAGCCGATTCCCCTCAGCAAGCTAAAGATCGGGCTCAAATGCGGAGGCTCCGATGGCTTCTCCGGAATTACGGGCAATCCACTGGTCGGGGTAATCTCGGACAAATTGACCGCTTTGGGTGGAACCGCGATTCTTACCGAGGTTCCGGAAATGTTCGGTGCCGAGACCATCCTGATGAATCGGGCTGCTAACCATGAAGTGTTTGAGAAAATCGTTACACTCATCAATGATTTCAAGAAATACTTTCTTCGTCATGATCAAGAAATTTACGAGAATCCATCTCCCGGTAATAAAGTTGGCGGAATCAGCACACTTGAGGAGAAATCGCTCGGCTGTACGCAAAAGGGTGGGCACGCACTTGTAGCAGACGTCCTTGCTTACGGGCAAAGAGTCAAGCAGCCTGGACTTAACCTGCTTGAGGGTCCTGGTAATGATCTCGTCTCCGTGACTGCACTTACTGCTGCAGGCGCGCATATGGTCTTATTTACGACAGGACGCGGAACCCCCTTCGGTGGGCCCGTGCCTACGGTGAAAATATCAACCAACAGCGACCTAGCGAACCGCAAGCAGAACTGGATCGACTTTAATGCAGGGCAATTACTAGAGAATAAAAGTATGGATCAAGTCAGCGAGGAGCTATGGGTTCAGCTTCAGCAGCTGGCCTCTGGTGAGCTTGAAGCTAATAATGAACGCAACGGTTACCGCGAGATCGCGATCTTCAAGGATGGCGTTATTCTGTAGATAGTCTTTATCGCCTGCAAAACAGGATTAGAAGCATGGTAAGTCCTCCAAGACCACGATAAAAGTGGAACTGGAGGACTTTTTTTCTGAAGATCTGCCTTCAGAGTGAGGCTAACAAAAGCCAAGAATGACTTTTGAGACAGCTCTTCTTTTGCTATGCTCAATTACAGATGAGTTCCAGCATTTCTCTCTCTAAAGAGCATTCCACTTGGTTCTCACGTGGTTAAGTGTAGCATTGAGCGTAGCATCATTAACTTGCTCCATGGAGATGTCGACGAAGGGCTTCTGATGCTTGAGCTTTCGCAGAAAGGCATCGGTGTGGAACAAGCCGTTGTTCTCGCCTTGGGCGATGGTCTCTAGGACATCATTCTTAATGGTGAAGTCCTTGAGATGTGCAAGGATAATGCGGTCCCCGAACACCCGGAAGGCATCTCCGATGATGGCATCCTGATCCTCATAGAGGTCAAGGCTCAAGAGATTAACCGGATCAAAGACGACTCCAAGATTTGGAGAAGGGACCTCCTGAAGCATGCTTATCATCTTGTCAGGCGAAGACAAGGTATGGGAGCTAACAGGCTCAAGCCCAACCGTAACGCCCCAGCGCTCTGCTTCCTCCGCCAATTCTTCCACGGTTTGACGAAGGGTCGTCCAGCCAAGCTCCTCATAATGAAGGGGGTCCTGATCCAAATAGGTCGTTAAAGCGCCAGTTTCGGTAGCTACAATAGAGGTGCCGAAATCGCGGGCAAAGCGCAAATGCTCTTTGAATCGTTGAACCTCTAAGCGGCGTTGCAGGGGATCAGGATGGATCGGGTTGATATAACAGCCAAGTACGCCAATACGAATGCCTGCCCGATCGAATTGCTCTGCAATAACATTAGCTAGACCGGGACTAAGCTTGCCTAAGCTGGTGTCGATATCACCAATCGCTTTGGACAGGGCCAATTGGACAAAATCAATCCCGCGATCACTTAATTTCTCGGTAAGTTGCTTAAGTGGATGATTACCAATTGCATGTGCCAATGAACCAAATCCCATGATATTCTGCCTCTTTTCTCGAAAGAAGATAGTGAGTTTGTCCACGGACAAGCTCTTTCGCCCATTATACCATGTTGAAAATGTTCGGATAAGGAAAGCTGACAGGAGCAGATCAAAGCCAGATAATCTGGTTCTGATCTGCTCCTAGTTGCCAGCAATTATGATTGTTTAATGGTTAGCCAATAGCCATTCTGAGATCTACTCCTGTGGAAGATCGTCCTTGATATCTGGAATGACGGGATTGACCA
>JAIMBU010000154.1 GCA_023511325.1 Gorillibacterium sp. | reverse complement strand
GATCTTTGCTTGGGTCGATGCCCGGAGCATAGCCCGCGAGCACTTTGAGCGTCGGCTTTTTATCCGCAGCTGCGGCAGCGCCCGACGCGGATTCGGCCGGCTTCGCCTCCCCCTTCTTGTCGCCGGCGCCGCTCGAGCAACCGGCAAGCAGCGAAAGCGCCATCACGAGCGCCGCACCTGCTGACCACCACGTTCTGTTTGTTCTCATGTGTAACCCTCCCATATGTCTGGTTATATTTTACCTCCGGACCGGACGTTGCCGTACCCGAGTTAAAATCACAACTTACCCTTTGACGGAGCCGATCGTCAGTCCCTTCACAAAATACCGCTGCAGGAACGGATAGACGAGCAAAATTGGAAGTGCACCCAGCACAATCTGGGCAGCTTTGCTCGTGCGATTTGAGATAACACCCAGCAGTTGAACATCCTTCTGATTTAAATGAGAGAAGTCCATCTGGATGACAACGGTCTGCAAGTAACTGGATAAGGGATAATGCTCGACCTTGTTCATCAGAATCAACCCGTCAAACCAGGCATTCCAGTGTCCTACCATTGTAAGCAATAGAATCGTAGCCAAGGCGGGCATTGAGATAGGCAAATAGATTTTTAAGAGTGTTGTCCAGTGGCCTGCGCCATCAATGAATGATGACTCTTCCAATTCTTTCGGTAAGGCGCGAAAAAAGTTTAGCAGCAGAATGACATTAAATACTTGAACCGCTCCGGGCAGGATAAGTGCCCAAATCGTATCGAGGATCCCAACCATTTTGATCGTCATATACCAGGGAATCAGTCCCCCGTTGAACAAAATGGTGATGACGAAAATCCATACGTAGACAGTCCGAAACCTGAACGCGCTAGTTTCCTTGGATAAAGCATAGCCGAGTAGACACGTCATCAGCATACTCAAAGAGGTGCCAAGCACAACCCTTACGATCGTATTACTAAAGGTCTGGATGAAAATATGGCTATTCAGAATGTATTTGTAGGAACTGAGTGTGAAATCCACCGGCCAAATAGTTACCTTACCGGCGATTACAGCAGAGCTTTCGCTGAAGGATATGGCAACCGCATTTACGAACGGCAGCAAACATAGCAGTGACAGCGTGATCAGAAATAGATAATTGCACGTTAGAAATATGCGTCTTCCCATCGATAGTTTTAGCATCAGAGTTCCTTTCTAAAAAATGCGATAGTTGGCTAAACGATAAGCTAGCCAATAGGATACCGAGATGAGGACAAAAGAAACAGCCGATTTCAGCAGCCCGACTGCAGTCGCCAGACTGTATTGAAAATTCTGTAGCCCCATTCGGAAAATCATTGTATCCAGGATATCGCCTCGTTCGTATACGGAAGGGCTATAGAGCACGTATACCTGGTCGAAGCCTGCATTCAATACGTTTCCAAGACTTAGCGTAGCCAGCAGGATGATGATCGATTTCATCCCTGGCAAGGTAATGTGGACGGTCTGCTTCCAGCGGTTCGCCCCATCGACGATTGCTGCTTCATAGAGGGATGGATTAATCCCTGTAATGGCAGCTAAATAGACAATCGTGTTAAACCCGAATTCCTTCCATACATCGGTAGCGACCAACACGCTGGGAAACCAATGGTTGCTGCCGAGAAAATAAATGGGTTCAATCCCGATCTGCTGTAGCACAGCATTGACAATCCCCTCGGACGGAGACAAAATATCAATGAGAACGCCTCCGAGGATAACCCAGGACAGAAAATGGGGCAAATAGATTAAAGTTTGAATCCCACGCTTGATCATTGTACGATTGACTTCGTTCAGCAAGAGCGCAATGAAAATGGGAACGATTAATCCCACGATAAATTTCAAAGATGCAATATATATCGTGTTCCAAATGACCTGACCGATGTCCGGCAAGGTGAAGATATCTCGGAAATTCTCAAGCCCCACCCACTCTGAACCAAACCATCCCTTGAAGGGAGAAAACTTTTGAAAGGCCAGCACAAGCCCGACGAGCGGGGTGTAGCTGAATACGAGCGCAAAAATTAAACCCGGTAGTACCATCATGTGCAAAGGCAACTCTCTCAACCATTTTGCAGCCTTCATCTGTTGTTGCACCGCCTTGCTTATAGCTTTAGTAGAGGGAGGAGCGAGAGGAACAATTCCTCTCTCCTCCCCGATAGAATGTATTCGCTTATTTGTTTACCAGTTCCGTTACTTCCTCTGTGATTTGTTTGCCACCGAGATCATTCCAGGTAGTGACAAACTTATCAAAATCGTCAATGGGTGCTGCTCCCATGATGATTTTCGTGAATGTTTCCTTCTCAAGCTTCTCCAGTGCCGCCCACTTCTCGCCCATCGTCTCCGTCTGTCCAGCTAACACACTTGTTTGGATCAGATCATTATCATAATAATTAAGCATCAGCTTAAAGGCATCGTATTGGACGGCTTGCGGCCAGTTTGTCATATTGCCAGTCTTTCTGAAGTCACGAATCGGTTCAAACTTATCATTCTCTGCCAGCATCCCCTTGGCAATTTCAGGATCATCCTTCTCCAACGCTTCGCCGAGCAAACGGATCGAATCGGCCACCATTTGACTACCGATACCCGACCCAACAACGGCAAACTGATAATTCTCGATCCGGTCTTCACCCTGCATCACAATATTAAATGGTGAATTAGGATCGATAGGTGTTTGCAGCATTTTCTCTTGTTGGATATTCATCAATTTGACAATCGCTTCTGGATGCTCAAAGCCCTTACGAATTGCTACGTATGAATTAGTCGGGAAGCTTGCGCCGCCCTTTGCAGGTTTATCATCGATTGAGGGAATGAGGAACGGCTTCCACTCCATGCCTGGATTCTGTTTCATCGCATCAAGCAGAGGATAATAGGGCATCCAGCTCTCACCGAAGAACATGCCTAACTTATTAGCTGCGGCGGATTCACCGATCTTGCCACTATCCTTAACGCCAAACTCCTTGTCAATCTGCCCACTCTTATACAATTCCTGCAGCTTGCCCAGCGCCGCTTTCATCTGCGGACTTGTACTTCCGTAGGAAACACTTCCGTCATCATTTTTGACCCAGATCCATGGATAGGCATGGAACCCGTTGGCGAACCCATCAAGTAGGGCAACGCCGCCATTATACAAGTCTTTGCTAAGTCCGAGTCCAAAGCTGTCACTTTTGCTATTACCGTCCGGGTCCTTATTCGTGAATGCATCCGAGATGGCAAACACATCTTGCATCGTCTTCGGCTCAGGCAGGTTTAGCTTCTTCAGCCAATCGGTGCGGATCCACAGCAATTTAGGACCATAGAAAGTGGCGCCAATGCCAGGAAGAGCCAATAACTTACCATCGAATTTCGCAGTGTTGAGACCCAATCCACCGTCACTGTTCATCATCTGTTTGGTTAACGGTGTGGCATATTGGTCGAATATCTCGGTCAAATCAGCCAATTGCCCTGCATCGGCCAATTGCTTCAACTGCGTGGCCGTGACGGAGAACATGTCGGGCAAGCTCCCCGAAGCAATGGCCACGTTCATCTTCTGGTCATAGCCCGTCGGTCCAGCTTCAGCCGTCCAATCCGTCGTAACCTTGATTCCCAGCTTATCGAGATACTCCCGGGACCAGATATTGTTGTCCAAGCTGTCCCCTGTCGGATACTTCCAGGCTTGATTCGATGGACGGGCCAGTTTCACTTCAATGGCTGGCTCGTATTTGGCCATCGGATCAAGCACGGGTGACGCTGTGACGCTCGCTTGGGTTGCGCTTGCAGTTGAAGCTTCCGTGCTTGAAGGAGCTGATTTGCTTGAATTGGAGCATGCGGTAAGCAGCAGCGTCGCCGCCAGTAGGATTGATGCTGGTTTGCGTATTCCTTTATACATTGCTTGTTCCCCCTTATGAATTTTGAGAATTTCTCCTCGGATTCATTATAGATCGCTTTCAAATGACGCTTCTACTCACCGTTTTCCACTTTGCATTACCCGTTTTCTACTTTCCTAATGTCTGATCCCGATATTCCTGAGGGGTGATTCCCGCTGCTTTCTTGAAAAAGCGATAAAAGGAGTGGTCCGACGTGAACCCGACTAGCTTCGAGATATCCCCAATGCGAAAGGGCTGCTGGGAAAGCAATTCCTTGGCCTTCTGCAGCCGCACCCCTGCTATAAAATCAGATAAGTTCTCGTTGGCGATTTGTTTATACAGCCGGGATAGATAATAGGGATTGTGACCGACGACTTCGCCAATCTGAGTCAACGACAGATCGCCGGACAAATTCTGCTTCACATACCATTGCACATGCTTGACGATATCATTTTCCTCAAACTCTTGGCCCTTTTGCTTGATTTCGAACAGCATTTCCGCCAGAGAAGTAAAATGATTTACCGTTTCTGCCCAGCTTCGGTGCGGGTAGAAGCGTGTTAGTAGATTCAAGTCAAGCTTATCGGAAACGGTTCCATGCAGCCCCCACCGATTAATATAAGCCAGGAAAATGGATGCCAGTGTCAAAGCGATTTCCAGACGCAGACAATCTGTGGACTCCTTGGTCGAGTCTTGCAGCGAGACCAGGTTAGCGAAATCGATGAAGAATTGATAACGTTGTCCATTCTCTAGGTAAGCGGCGAGTGAAGTCAGCTGCTTGAGCCCGGTGCGGATTTCGTGAGCATAACCTTGAGGCAGCAGCTGTTCCATCTGATTCTGATCGAAAAGCAGGGATTCCTGGCCAAGCCCTACGCCGAAGTTGAGCAGCAGCTTGAGCGTATCAAATTGCTCTGCCACCTGCTTCCACTCCCGCGGCTCTCCCGCCATGACTAAAGACACCTTAAGGCCAAGTAGTTGTTTGCAGGACATTTGGATAGCCTCAGCCGTACCATGCGCAAACAGGACAATCCGGGTCCATGCTGCCTCCTTTATCTTGGACATGGACGGCTCTTTATCCTCGATCAATTGCATCAGCCAGACCACTTTGTTCATATCGAAGGCAACCGATACCACCCTCGCGCCGGCGCTCCAATATTCGTCTGCTATATTGCGTATGGCATAGAGCAACAGATCCCGATCGGCGGAGCTGAAATCGTCCCGCCAATCATCCACTCTGCCGACCGCTAATAATACCGGGCTTTGGGCTGACAAGGGAATTTGCAACTCTTCAAACTTACCTGGAAGCTGACGCAACGCCTGGGTTTCTCCTTGGAGCAGTGACCACATGTATTCCTTGTGCAAGAGTGGTCTTGTCACCTGCATTTGTTGCTTCGCCTGCTCAATCAGTCGTTCTTTGCCCCAAACCTCTTCCAGTTGCCGGATCGCCTTGCCCACCGTATCGATAATTTTCTGCTCACCTTCCGTTTTGAGTAGATAATCGACACTGTTGTGGCGGAGCGCTTGCTGGACATATTCGAAATCATTGTACCCCGACAAGAAAATGATTTTGCAGCTCGGCCACTGCTGGTTGATCTCCTGCTGTAGCTCTAGGCCGTTCATCCCAGGCATACGGATATCGCTTAGAACGATATCAATCTTTGTTCTCGCCATAAGCTCAAGCGCGCTTGCTGCCGTGCAAGCTCCGTGCACTTCCAACTCGAATTGTTCCGTTTTAACGAATAAATCGACCAGATTATCAACGATTAACACCTCGTTATCAACGATCAGCAGACGGTACATTAGGACTCTTCCTTTCTGAGCGGAATCATGAATTGAATTTGCAGCCCTCCGAGCGCACTGCGGGAAGCCTGTAGTCCGTATGCTTCACCATAATACAAACGTAGCCTGCGGCAGACGTTGAGAATTCCGGTCATCTCCAGGGCCAGATGCGATCGCTGCAATTCCTGCTCGAGGAAGAGCAGTCGGTCATCATCCAACTGCTCGCCATTATCTTCAACGATGACGGAAAGCTCAGTAGAATATGGAGTAAAGTGGATATCGAGCCGCCCCCCCGCCACTTTATCCTCCAGCCCATGCTTGTAGGCATTCTCTACGAGCGGCTGTAGAATCAGTCGGGGAACGAGTATATCTTTCCATGCCTCAGGAAGTGGGTCACATGTAGCATCGATAGCACCAGCGAATCGCATGTTTTGGATTTCAAGATAGGACAAGGCGTGACCAAGCTCGGCTTCCAGCGTGACTTCCTCCGAGCCGCTGCGAGTGATGAATTTAAAATATTCCCCCAGGCTATCGAGCATCCGCAACGAAAGCTCCTCCTCTCCCCTACGGACCAAGCCCTTCAGAATAAAAAAGCTATTGTACAAAAAGTGCGGGTTGATTTGCGCCTGCAGCAGCTTCATCTCGCTTTTGCGCTTCAGCTCCTCGCCGGCGATAATTTGCTCCATCAGCTCTTTGATTTTGCCGACCATAATGTTGAACGTACGGCCAAGCTGCCCGATTTCGTCCGTGCTGTGAATGTGCGAGCGGATGTCGAGATTTCCCTTCTCCAGCTGCTTCATGCTGGCCTGGAGCTGCTTGATCGGCTTGGACAGGCGCCGCGAAAGCGTAAAGGAAAGCAGCAACGCGACCGCCACCCCGAGCACGCACCAAAACAAATATGACAGCTTGAACTGCGTCTGATTCGCGATCAGCTCGCTCGCATAGGCGACGCCGACGATTTTCCAGCCGAACGGAGTGTCCC
>JAIMBU010000153.1 GCA_023511325.1 Gorillibacterium sp. | reverse complement strand
AAGTGGTATCACCTGACGGCGGACGAAACGCTACAGGAACAGGAAAGTGATCCCGAACGTGGGCTCGTCTGGGAGGAAGCGGGACGCAGGAAGGCGGAGTATGGAGCCAACGCCTTGTCGGAAGGAAAGGGAGTGTCTCCAATTACTCTTTTTCTGAACCAGTTCAAAGATTTTATGGTTCTCGTCCTTATGGGTGCAACGCTTGTATCCGGTCTCTTAGGGGAATATTTAGATGCGATCACGATTATGGCAATTATTATGCTCAATGGTATTCTTGGCTTCGCTCAGGAATTTAGGGCGGAACGTTCACTGGGAGCACTCAAAGAGTTGACAGCACCGATGGCCAAGGTGCTACGCGAAGGACAATTTCATTCCGTTTCAGCTAAAGAACTTGTTCCAGGCGATATCATCCGGCTTGAAGGTGGAGACCGAATCCCAGCAGATATTCGTTTTTTGGAGGCAAACGGAATTTATGTCGAGGAATCGGCACTCACGGGTGAATCTATTCCCGTGTCCAAGCATAACAACCCACTTGATGATGTGGACATGCCACCAGGCGATCAACGCAATCTTGGATTTATGGGTACGATGGTTACGCGGGGTACGGCTCGCGGTATTGTCGTTCGGACGGGGATGAACACGGAGATGGGAAAAATCGCCGGACTCATTCAAGGAACGGAAGAAATGGAAACTCCCTTGCAGCATAGGCTGGAGCAGTTGGGTAAGCTTCTCATCGTTCTCTCCATCGTTTTAACAGTAGCTGTTGTGATAGCAGGTATCTTGCATGGACAACCCATCTATATGATGTTTCTTGCTGGTGTCAGTCTGGCTGTTGCCGCTATTCCCGAGGGCCTTCCGGCCATTGTTACGATTGCGCTTGCACTTGGTGTGCAGCGCATGATTAAACGCAAGGCTATTGTCCGCAAGTTGCCTTCTGTTGAAACATTAGGCTGTGCGTCCGTCATCTGTTCGGATAAAACGGGAACCTTAACCCAGAATAAAATGGCGGTTACCCATCTATGGACGGCAGGCCAACTGATGGAAGTGACGGGAGAAGGCTATGCTCCATACGGAGAGATCATTGCGGATGGTAAACCGACAGATCTTCGTCGTGATCAATCCCTTCGCCGTTTTATGCAAATATCGGTCTTGTGCAACAATGCAGAGCTGGTCGAGGAAGTTACGATTTCCAAAAACCGCAAGGATAAGGAAGTTGAGAGTAAACCCGTCTGGACGATCAAAGGAGATCCGACGGAGGGGGCGCTGGCTGTACTCGGTGCGAAGGCTGGTTTGAGTGCGGAGTCTCAAGGAGGGCTGTATCGGCGGGTTCGTGAATTTCCCTTTGATTCAGAGCGCAAACGCATGTCCGTGCTTCTGGAGCATCAGGGAGGGCGAGTGGTTTATGCCAAAGGAGCACCTGATGTACTGATGGATCTCTGTACTTACGTTCTCTGGGACAACAAGGTGATCCCATTTACTGGTACCCTACGACAAAAGGTAATTGCTGCGAATGAAGGAATGGCCAGGTCGGCACTCAGGGTTCTTGCACTCGCTTACCGTGATGTGAAGTCCACGGAGAAATGCGAGCATGAATCAGCGGCAGAAGCAAATTTGGTATTTGTTGGTTTAGCGGGCATGATCGATCCACCACGTAAAGAGGTACGGGATGCGATCGTGAGCTGCAAACGGGCTGGGATTAAGACCGTGATGATTACGGGGGATCATCAAGCGACTGCGGAAGCCATAGCGCGTCAGTTGGGGATGCTTCCTAACCATGGGCTTGTCGTCAATGGGATTCAGCTCCAATCGATGTCGGATGACCAGTTGGATGCTAAGGTTAATGACATTTATGTGTACGCCCGGGTTTCTCCTGAGCATAAGCTGCGAATTGTGAAGTCCTTGCAACGCATGGGACATACAGTCGCGATGACGGGAGATGGGGTCAACGACGCGCCAGCGATCAAGGCTGCGGATATTGGCATATCGATGGGGCTCAGTGGAACAGACGTGGCCAAGGAAGCGTCTGCGCTCGTTCTCAGCGATGATAATTTTGCTACCATTGTCGCTGCAATTGAAGAGGGCAGGGGCATATATGAAAATATCCGTAAGTTTATCCGTTATTTACTCGCTTCAAATGTGGGAGAAATTCTCACCATGTTCTTCGCGATGATGTTAGGGCTGCCACTGCCGCTTGTGCCCATTCAAATTCTCTGGGTCAACCTTGTAACGGATGGATTACCTGCTATGGCACTTGGTGTTGACCAAGCGGAAAAAGACTTGATGCAGCATAAGCCGCGAAAAGCCAAAGAAAACATCTTCTCTCGTCGCTTAGGCTGGAAAATCGTCAGCAGGGGTACACTTATCGGTCTGTGTACCCTCGCCGCCTTTTGGATTACCCTGATGCCAGGGCAAGGAGACGCTGATCGCCTTCTGCGCGCTCAATCGGTTGCTTTTGCCACACTGGTCATGGCGCAGTTGATCCATGTATTTGATTGCCGGAGCTCTCGTTCCATCTTTCACCGCAATCCGTTCCAGAACAGATATCTTGTCGGTGCGGTGTTATCCTCGGTTATTATGATGTTATGCGTCATGTATCTGCCATCGCTTCAACCGGTATTCAAGACGGTGCCTCTGGGTATTCGGGACTGGACACTGACGATGGTAGCTGCAGCTATCCCGTCATTTTTCATGGGTTTCGGCAGTGTTTTATCCAAACCCCGTAAGCGGAGCATCCAATACGGTATCGCCAATGAGCGGCGGGTGTAAAGGGTAAGCTAATACATGAGGGAAAGCTTTGTTACACAAGAAAAGATATAGAAGATATAATGGGTAGAACGCAAATTTCTTTTGCATTCTACCCATTTTCCGTTATTATAGTCCTAAACAGAACAACGGTTCGCTTGCTACTATCATGAACAAGTTAAGGGGGATTTCTTGTGGATTTTACGAAAATGCAGGGGCTGGGTAATGATTTTATCGTTATCTACGGAGAACAAGATTTGCCTCATAATGTCTCCCAACTTGCGCAGAAATGGTGTGACCGCCATTTTAACATCGGTGCAGATGGCCTTGTTTTTTTGCTGCCATCAGAGAAGGCCGATATCAGGATGAGAATTATCAACGCGGATGGAACTGAACCAGAGCAGTGCGGCAACGCTATCCGATGTGTGGCTAAATATATGTACGACCGAGGAATCGTCACAAGGCAGGATATTACAGTTGAAACCTTAGGCGCTGGCGTTCAACCGATTCATATCATCACCAAGGGTGGAGTTGCTGTTGCTGCTCGTGTGGATATGGGGAGTCCGGTGCTGCAAGCTCGGGCAATTCCGACTGTTTTAGATGGAGAGCAGCTAGTCGCTATCCCGATCGAAGTCGAGGGTCAGACGTTTACTTTTACCAGCGTGTCGATGGGCAATCCACATTGCGTTATTTATGTAGAGGATGCCGAGAAGATGAACCTCACACAGTGGGGACCGCTGCTGGAAAACCATCCGTTCTTTCCTAGAAAGACCAATGTGGAATTTGTTACGGTTCACCGTGCGGATCACTTGATCATGCGAGTCTGGGAGCGTGGTGTCGGTCCGACTCTCGCTTGTGGAACAGGAGCTTGTGCTGTCCTAGTGGCATCCGTCCTCAATGGTTTCTCCGAGCGTAAAGCAACGGTATCGCTTGCTGGTGGGGACCTTGAAATCGAATGGAACGAGGAGAATGGTAGGGTTTATATGACCGGGCCTGCTGTTGAAGTTTTCCAAGGTACTGTGAAGGAATAACATTTTCATGCTTATCTTATTGGAGAAGAAGTATAGCTTGCAGGTCCAAACGATTAAGAAGAGTTAAAAAGCAGAAGCAGCAAAGGGGATGAGAAACGTTGAAAGCTGATTTGAGAACGGCACTTCAGACCGGCTTCCTAACGGGAGACGGGGCTATGGGCACGTATCTGTACCAATTGGGCTTTCCGGTTGGCATTTCCTATGAGGAATTTAATATAATAAAACCCGAGATCATCCTAGATATTCACCGTCAATATTATAAAGCGGGCGCGCGATTGATCGAGACCAATACCTTCTCAGCCAATCGGGAAAAACTCTCCAAGTTCGGCTTGGAGGATGAAACAGTTGCCATCAATAAAGCGGGGGTTGCTTTAGCGCGACAAGCTGCCCGCGATGACGCCTACGTGATGGGGGCAGTTGGTTCCTTGCGGGGGAGCCGAAGAAGGCGCATCGACGATTTAACGTTGAAGCACGATTTGGCAGAGCAAATCTCTGCGCTTCTGGAAGCGGGCGCCGATGGCATTCTGCTTGAAACATTCTATGAGCTTTCTGAGATGCTCATCGCCGTCAAGATTGTCCGCAATTTGGGCAATGCTCCACTGATCTGTCAATTTGCGACGGACGGCAGTGGCGTGACGCAGGATGGTATTTCTTTTGAAGTCGCTTTTCAGCTATTGAAGGATGCAGGAGCTGATGCGGTTGGCTTCAATTGTCATAGCGGACCGGACGGTATCCTCCGCGCGCTGGAGAAGCTGTCTACTCCCCCTGTGCTGCCGCTGTCCATCTATCCCAATGCCGGATTACCCGGCTATGATGATGGAAGATTGACCTACTTAGCGGAGCCGGATTATTTCGCCACCAAGGCGCTGCGCTTCGCCGAGCTAGGCGCTCGCATCATTGGCGGCTGCTGCGGCACAACGCCGCAGCACATCGCTGCCATCGCGCACGCGCTCGCGGATAGCGCCACGGCGCGCTCGCCGCTCCTGGTGCCGGCAGCGCCGGCAAGACCTAGCGCCGCCGCTGGCACTGCGGCCAATCGCGGCACCGCCGCAGGGCGGACTGGGCGTATTACCGCCCAGCCCGTTGCGCCGTTGGCGCCCGCAGAGCCACCAGCGCCGGCAGAACCGTCGCTGATCGATCTCGTGCGCCAGCGGCACACGGTCATCGTCGAACTGGACTCGCCGCGAGACTTGTCCACCGAGCGATTCATGGCTGCAGCGGCCCTGCTGAAGGAAGCAGGCGTCGACGCCCTGACGATGGCGGACAATTCACTGGCGATGACGCGAATCAGCAACCTGCCCATGGGACATCTGGTGCAGGATAGGCTTGGCCTTCGCCCACTCTTGCATGTGGCTTGTCGCGATCGCAATGCGATTGGTACACAGTCGCATCTCATGGGGATGAATGCCCTTGGTATCAATCACGTGCTGGCGATCACCGGCGACCCGGCGCGAGTTGGAGACTTACCCGATGCCAGCTCAGTTTTTGATATGAACTCACTTGACCTGATTCGCATGGCACGGCAGCTCAACGAAGGGGTTGCCTTCTCCGGTAAGCTACTTAAACAGAAGGCGAATTTTATCATCGGTGCAGCGCTTGATCCGAATGTTAAATATATGGAGAAGGCGATTGAGCGGATGGCGAAGAAAATTGAGGCGGGCGCACAGTATTTTATGACCCAACCTGTATACGATATCGAAAAAATAGAAAAGCTGTATGAAGCTACTAAACATTTGAATATTCCTATTTTCATAGGGATCATGCCACTGATGAGTGGTCGCAACGCAGAATTCCTCCATAATGAAGTGCCAGGAATTCGCATAACGGAAGAGGTACGACAGCGAATGGCAGGTTTGAGCGGTGAGGATGGACGTCAAGCAGGTGTTGAAATTGCTAAAGAGCTTATAGACGCTGCTATTACACGTTTTAAGGGAATCTATCTGATGACACCAATGCTTTTTGCTAGCATGACAGCTGAACTAACCAGGCATATAAAAGTGAAGACGCAAGGGTAAACGCTTGTCGACGTCCTTGCGGTTACTGATGGAGAATCAAAAACAACCGTTATCATGAATTTATAAATTCTGATGTTAGCACAAGCGAATATACATGACCCGGCAGGCGAAAGACAGCGAAGATTTGAGCTTAATCAAGAATAAGCCTTGCGATAACCTTCGGGTTCAACTAAAATAGGGTATCGGATGTGATGGTATGATACGCAGTATGACGGGTTTTGGACAGGCGTCAAGGCATGGAGAAGGGTATTCCGTTCAAGTAGAGATCAAGACGATCAATCACCGCTACAATGAAATTTCTCTTCGCTTGCCTCGAGAATACGCCGCACTTGAAGATTCCCTGAAGCAGGAAGTACGTCGTCATGTCAAAAGAGGGCGAACCGACGCTTTCATCTCCGTTGAACGCGACTCAGGAAACGGAGCTAGCTTTCGCGTAGATTGGTTGCTAGCTGAACGGTATATGACGATCGCCAAGGAGATCGGCTCGCGTTACGGGCTGGAATCAGGGATGTCCGTGAAAGATATATTGAGTGTTCCTGGCCTCCTTGTTGCGGCAGAAGCAGAGAATTTGTCACAGGAAGTTTTAGAGCAGGACATTGCTCTTTGCTTAACTGAAGCTTTGCAAGCATTGGTGGACATGCGCGAGGTGGAGGGTCATCATCTTCGTACGGATTTGATAGAACGGCTGATGAGCCTGCGCGGTAATCACGCACTCCTGCTAACACTTGCCCCGGTAGCAGCCGAGGAATATCGGGAGAAGCTGGGAATTCGCATGCGCGAGATTCTTGGTAGTGTTCCCGCAGATGAACAGCGACTTGCCATGGAGGCTGCAC
>JAIMBU010000152.1 GCA_023511325.1 Gorillibacterium sp. | reverse complement strand
ATATCACATGGAAGTGGCTCTTTTGTTTATACAGTGTTAGTTATACAAGATTATTTAGTTAGTGGAAGTTATCCCTCAATGTGGGATATAAGGTTCGATAAACTTGCTTCATAAGCTTCACTTCAGGCTCAAGCTTTGCCTTGTGCTAGGTCACTCAACTTGTGGAAGGTGTCCTTTAGCGTCGGATACAAGGTGCGATAAACTTGATAATAGCTTTCGTAAGCTTGCCGATTCGCCTCGATTGGCTCGCAGCGATCGACTACCTTAATCCATTCTTCACAGAGAGAAGTAATATCCTGTTTAAGTACCCCAGAAGCAGCCATCACTGCAGCTCCATAGGCTGGGCCGTCCGTTGAATTGACCGTAACCACGGGATAACCAAAAACATCAGCGATCATTTGCCGCCAGAAAGGACTGCGAGCGCCACCTCCGTTAACACGCAACTCACTGACCTCGACTGAGGATTCCTTCATGAGCTCCAGCGAATCTCGTAAGCCAAAGGTGATACCTTCCATAACAGCACGAGTCAGATGAGCCTTTGTGTGGCGCATATTAAGACCAATAAAGCCTCCACGTGCTTTTGCATCGGAGTAAGGGACTCGCTCGCCAGTTAAGTAAGGGGCGAAGAGCAAGCCTTCACTGCCGATTGGAGCTTGCTCGGCAAGGGCAGTCAAATACTCGTAAGCATCTTTCCCTTCTAGAGCAGCTTGTTGGATCTCTTCAAAGCCAAATTGATTCTTCCACCACTGGAAGGAGCCACCTGCTGCCAGCATGACACCCATGCGATGCCATTTACCAGGGACGCCATGGCAGAAGGAGTGTAGACGGCGTTCAGGATCTTCTTGATAGGTGTCATCATGCACGAAGACAACACCTGAGGTGCCCATAGCGACGCTGGCGATCCCCGGCTTCACGACACCCACACCAACGGCCCCGCAGGCTTGGTCGCCGCCACCAGCGACAACAGGCGTGCCTGCTGCCAAGCCAGTTGCTTCTGCCGCTACTTGAAGCACTTGCCCGACCACATCGTTACTTTCAAATAAGGGAGGTAACCATTCAGGATTAATGCTGAGCTTGTCCAATACTTCCGCAGACCAACGGCGGGCTGCCACGTCAAGCAGAAGGGTACCGCTTGCGTCCGCAACGTCCATACCGAACTCGCCAGTAATCATCAGTCTTACATAGTCCTTCGGCAGCATGATGTGTGCAATCCGAGCATAAGCTTCAGGTTCGTGCTGACGCAACCAGATAATCTTCGGCGCAGTGAAGCCCGTAAGCGCTCTATTCCCGGTCAATTCACCAAGGCGCTCTATACCGATAGTGTTTTCAATCCATTCACATTGCTCGGCCGTACGTTGATCACACCACAGAAGAGCGGGGCGGATCACCTGTAGATCTTGGTCAAGGAAAACTGACCCATGCATTTGACCAGAAAGACCAACGCCCTCAATTTCAGAAGCAAGCACATTTGCTTTGTTGAGCAGCGCCTTGATGCAGGCTGCAGTCCCTTGCCACCAGTCTTCGGGATTCTGTTCAGCCCAGCCAGGATGCGGCTGCAGTAAAGGATATTCGACGCTGTGTCCAGCTTTCACTTGCCCTTCTCGGTCAACGAGAATGCATTTAACAGCGGACGTTCCCAGGTCGATGCCTAAAAAATACGTCATTATCTTCCACCTCTAGGTTAGTTTATTTTTACAAAGGACCAACTTTCAGGAAACCAAAAGTTTTCCCTGTAGGTCTCTGCTATAATAATATTCGAAATGACTAGTGGAAATCCTGCTGAACTTTGTAAATTAATTAAACAAAGTCGATTTTAGCTTGAATTGAATAGGAAGCGGTGGAGATATATGTTTGCTGAAGAGCGCCTGATAAGGATTGTGGAGATGGTAAACCAGAGCGGCAAGGTGACGGTGGCAGAGCTTAGCAGCGCGCTGGGAGTTTCACCGGTCACGATCCGCCGCGATCTGGAGCGGCTGGAGGATGAGAAGTTGCTCTGTCGTACCCACGGTGGCGCCTTATCCTTAGAAAAGGGTATCTTGGACAGCGCCCGGGAAAAATCCTTTTCAGAAAAAGACGAAGCCTATGCAGGTGAGAAAGATCGGATTGCCGAAGCGGCTGCTCGATTAGTTGAAGATGAGGATGCGATACTGCTGACGCCAGGAACAACAAACATGCGACTGATCAGCAAGTTAATTGGCAAAAAAGATTTGACGATCGTCACGAATGCCTCAAACATCGCCATGCGAGCTGCGGGAGAACCTGGTTGGAACGTCATTCTAACTGGAGGGAAGATTCGTCCCAAATCCTTCGCGTTGGTTGGTCCTCTCGCCGAAAATTCTCTATCTGGTATTCGGGTGGACAAGTTGTTTCTAGGTGTAGACGGAATTGATTTTAAAGAAGGGCTGACAACTCCTAACCTGGAAGAAGCCAGTGTCAATCGAAAAATGATTTCTATGGCTCGACAAGTCATCGTTGTAGCAGATCGCAGTAAATTTGGGCGAGTCATGTTCGCTCATATTGCTGACCTTACGGAAGTGGATATAGTGGTTAGTGACAACCTGCTCTCGGAAGAGGCAACTAATTTTATCCGCAAGGAAACGGATATAAGACTTCTTTTAGCATAACCCCAAAAATAGGATTGACCGATCTAGAGGAGAGTAGTAAAATTAAATCGAACATAAAAGATCATAAATTATCATAAACGAAACTGTTAAGAACACTTGAATGGACTAATCGAAGCTAAATGAAAGAGGTGCGATATGGCTAATTTACAGGCGCTAAAGCAAAGATTTATCGGAAAATTTGGTGGGAACGAAGCGGGGATTCGCAGCTTCTTTGCTCCTGGTCGGGTCAATCTGATTGGAGAGCATACGGATTACAACGGTGGTTATGTATTCCCGGCGGCACTCACCTTTGGAACGACCCTGTTGGTTCGCAAACGAGATGATGCAATCATCCGCTTTGCCTCAGAGAACTTCCCGACGGAAGCAGAAATCACCCTTGAAACGGCTAAATTTGAGCAGGAGCATGACTGGGTCAATTATCCTAAAGCTGTTCTGGTCCATCTTGCGAAGAGAGGCTATACCTTCGGAGGCTATGATCTGCTCTACCTTGGTGAAATTCCTAATGGTGCAGGGCTTTCTTCCTCAGCTTCTATTGAAGTGGTGACCGCATTTGGTTTAATGACCGTCGAGAACCACAAGATTGATCGAATTGAACTAGCTTTAGTCTCCCAAGAAGCAGAGAATCAATTCATGGGTGTGAACTGTGGAATTATGGACCAGTTTGCCGTTGCCATGGGCAAAAGTGAGCATGCTGTGCTGCTGAAGTGCAACACACTTGACTATGAGCACGTGCCTTTCAAGGCTCAAGGCTGTAAGCTTGTTATCGGCAATACCAATAAACGCCGTGGCCTAGTGGACTCCGAGTATAACGCTCGGCGCTCTCAATGTGAGCAAGCGGTCGAGTATTTACGCGTTGCCTTCCCTAGCCTGACCTTGCTTGGTGAGTTGAACGCTGAACAGCTGAAAGCGCATGAAGGTTTGATTCCAGATGAGACGGTACGTAGACGGGCGCGTCATGTCATCGAAGAAAATGATCGTGTACTAAAGTCAGTCGAAGCGCTGAAGGCAAATGAACTGGAGACCTTCGGTAAGCTGATGATCGCTTCTCATGATTCTTTGCAGCATCTCTACGAAGTGACGTGTAAAGAGCTCGATGTGATGGTCGAAGAAGCATTGAAGGTTCCCGGTGTACTCGGCTCGCGCATGACTGGGGCTGGCTTTGGCGGCTGTACCGTTTCCTTGGTGCAAGGAGATCAAGTCGAGGCATTCATTGCTGCTGTTGGTAAAGCTTATGCGGAAAGAACGGACTACAAAGCGGAATTTTACGTTGGCGAGATCGGTGACGGAGTGAAGGAATTATAATTAAGCACGTAATGGAGGGGACAGTATGGCTGTATTAGTGACAGGTGGAGCAGGATACATCGGCTCTCATATGGTAGCAGAACTACTGAAGCAGAATGAAGAGGTCGTCGTGGTTGACAGTTTGCAGACCGGGCATCGTGAAGCGGTAACTGGAGGTAAGCTTTATGTTGGCGACCTGAGAAATTCAGTATTTATGGAAACCGTCTTTCGGGAGAATACGATTGATGCCGTTATTCATTTCGCCGCGAATTCGCTTGTTGGTGAAAGCATGACGGACCCA
This sequence comes from Gorillibacterium sp., assembly GCA_023511325.1. Classification (GTDB taxonomy): domain Bacteria; phylum Bacillota; class Bacilli; order Paenibacillales; family NBRC-103111; genus Gorillibacterium. The sequence goes on along the minus strand of JAIMBU010000152.1, from coordinate 2,425 downwards.
AGCAAATACTATCACAATAATGTCTACGGCACCTTGTGTCTGCTTGATAAAATGAAGGAGCATGGGGTAAGCAAGATCGTTTTCTCATCCACTGCTGCTACGTACGGTGAACCAGAACATGTGCCGATTTCTGAAGAGGATCGGACGTACCCCACGAATACCTATGGGGAAACCAAGCTTGCCATGGAAAAGATGATGAAATGGTTTGATATTGCTCACGGGCTGAAATATGTGGCCTTACGCTATTTTAATGCAGCGGGTGCACACGAAAGTGGAAGCATCGGAGAGGATCACCATCCCGAAACCCATTTGATTCCCTTGATCCTGCAAGTGCCGCTGGGCAAACGCGAATTTATCTCTATCTATGGGGATGATTACGCTACGGAAGATGGCACTTGTGTCCGTGATTATCTGCATGTATCCGATTTGGCAGATGCCCATGTTCTTGCCCTCAAACGACTCAGAGATGGTGGAGAGAGTGCAGTCTATAACCTGGGCAGTGGAGAAGGTTACTCGGTCAAACAAGTGATTGATGCAGCTCGCCGCGTTACTGGTCATCCAATTCCGGCTAAACTAGTAGAACGCCGTGCTGGAGATCCCGCTGTGCTTGTAGCCTCTTCGAAGAAGGCGGAGAGCGAGCTGGGCTGGAAGCGGAAACGTGACCAGATGGAGGATATTATTGGATCGGCCTGGACGTGGCACAAAGCTCATCCGAACGGCTATAATAACTAAAATGATAAGCGGTTAAAGGAGGGTCGTGGCCGAAAAGCCCGGCTCTTTTGCCTGCAATAAATGATACAACTAATTGGAGAAACAAGGGAGAACAACTAAACATGATCGATATTAAGCGAGAAATCGCTCGACTGATCCAATTTGCCCAGAGCCACCAGCTTTTAGGGGAAGGGGATGACATTTCTGCGACGAATGCCCTGATTGACCTACTTAAGGTGGATGAACCCTTTGAAGGTGAATTATCTGCCGACATCCCTACAAGTCCAACTGCAATCCTTGAACGGATTCTTGACTATGCTGCAGGGAACGGACTTATATTAGACAACAATACTACACAGCGGGACCTGTTGGATGCACGCATCATGGGTCTGCTTATGCCACGGCAATCCGAGGTAACACGTGATTTCTGGACGAAGGTCAAGGAACAATCCCCAGAGCAGGCAACCGCTAGCTTTTATCGTATGTCGATCGATTCCAACTACATTCGAATGGATCGAATTGCCAAAAATGATTATTGGTTGTCACCAACAGAATACGGCGATCTGGAAATGACCGTCAACCTGTCTAAACCAGAGAAAGACCCTAAAGAAATCGCGGCTGAACGAAATGCTCCGCAAAGCCGTTATCCCAAATGCCTATTATGCTTGGAGAATGTAGGCTACGCGGGAAGAATTAATCATCCTGCTCGGCAGAATCATCGCGTTATCCCTGTTCAGCTTGAGGGGAAACCATGGTTTATCCAATATTCACCTTACGTTTATTATAACGAGCATTGTATCGTATTTAGTCGTGAGCACAGCCCCATGCGGGTCAGCCCCAGCTCATTTGTACGTCTGCTTGATTTTATCGATCAATTTCCGCATTATTTTATCGGCTCGAATGCCGACCTCCCGATCGTTGGCGGCTCGATTCTGGGTCATGATCACTTTCAAGGGGGGCGTCATCAATTCCCGATGGAAATCGCGCCTGTTGAACATGCCTTCCGTAGCGCTGATTATCCTGGCGTAAGCATCGGAATTGTTCATTGGCCTATGTCTGTTGTGCGCATCTCCGGGACAGATCGAGAACAGCTTATAGAGCTCGCAGGAAGCATTCTGCAAGCTTGGCGCGCCTATAGCGATCCAACTGTAGGAATCTTAGCATTTTCTGATTCTCCGGATGGACAGGTTCCGCACAACACGATCACTCCTATCGCGAGGAAGAATGCGCAAGGGGAATATGAATTTGATCTGGTTCTGCGTAACAATCGAACAACGAAAGAACATCCCCTTGGTATTTTTCACCCACATGCCGATTTACATCATATCAAGAAGGAGAATATTGGCCTGATTGAAGTGATGGGACTTGCTGTCCTTCCGGGTCGATTGCAACAAGAAATTAGCCAGATTGCCGAAATTCTTGTGAGTAGCAGTCGATTTATCAGTCAAGAAACTACCATGGCGAGTGATAGACAACCGGATTTCTCTGCTACTGCTAATGGAGATGAAGCGCTTGAAAAACATTTAGCGTGGATCAAGGTATTGGTTGATCACTATGCAAGCAGTGGTGAATTGTCGGAGGAGGCTGCGATAACGGCGGTTAAGCACGAGATTGGCATCAAGTTTTCACGGGTGCTATCGGATGCGGGTGTATATAAACAAACGGATGTAGGTTTCCACGCATTCGAACGTTTCTTAACTCAATTTAATGCTTT
>JAIMBU010000151.1 GCA_023511325.1 Gorillibacterium sp. | reverse complement strand
ATCCACGGCTGTTGTGCTCATGAGCTTAAATAAAAGCATCAACAAAAGCTTCACCTCCTATTTATTTGGATCTGTGGTTGCCGTCAATCAGACGGAGCTCTTCCTGATGATTTTTGTGGCGATTGTTGGTGGCCTATTCTTCTTTATTTTCCGCAGACCACTCTATCAGATTACCTTCGATGAGGAAACGGCCAAGACGAATGGATTACCCGTGGATGCGATATCTCTTGGATTTAGTGTGCTCACGGGAATGATTGTTGCTGCAGCGATGCCAATTGTTGGTGTCCTCCTCGTATCCTCGCTGATCGTGTTGCCCGCAGCCTTATCCATTCGGATTGCCCGTAGCTTTAACACGGCACTCATTCTAGCCATGATCATTGGTGTTATCGGTGTTTTTGCCGGATTAACGGCATCCTACGAGCTCAGTACCCCTCCGGGAGGAACAATTGCGCTCGTGTTATTAACCTTTCTCATTCTGGGCATCGGCTATAAGAAGCTAGCTTCGAAGTTTCACAAGGAGAAAAAAGTGAGTATTCTTGACGGAAGCAATACCGCTAAACGTTAAGCAGCCATGATTATGGCTGTTTATCTAAAGCTTTTGATAGTAATTATTACACTGTATATCTACTCTAAGGAGGTCTATTGTTTTGAAAAAGCATATTTTGAAAAAATCACTGTTTACCGCCTGTGCCATGGTTCTAATGCTTTCTGGTTGTGCCACGAAATCTGCCAGCCATACATCGGCGGAGCCGTCACCTTCCTCAGCTTTGGAAACAGCGAGCGCTTCACCCGTGACTAAAACGGGGGAAAAGCTGCAAATCGTCACTACTTTCTACCCTATGTATGAATTTACCCAGCAAGTGGCTGGTGAATATGCTGATGTTGTTGCCCTTGTTCCGCAGGGTGTTGAACCCCACGACTGGGAGCCCAGTGCCAAGGATATGGCTAAAATCCAGGAAGCAGACGTCTTTGTTTATAACGGAATTGTTGAGGGTTGGGCCGAGAAGGCGCTTGCGAGTACGAAGAATGACAACCGTATTGTCGTTGAAGCAAGCCACGGGATTGAACTGATGCAGGGTGTTGAGGAAGAGGAGGAAGGCGAAGCAGCCGAAGAGCATGGGGGACTTGATCCACATGTATGGTTAAGCCCTGTTCTAGCTCAGCAAGAGGTAACTGCGATCACAGCAGCGCTAATCCAAGTTGACCCCACACATAAGGATGATTTCCAGAAGAATGCCGACGCCTATTTGGCTAAGCTGAAGGAACTGGATGCTTCCTATACGTCTGAGCTGGAGAATCCCAAACGCAAGGAATTCGTCACCCAGCACGCAGCCTTTGGTTACCTAGCTAAAGCCTATGGCTTGATCCAAATGCCAATCTCTGGTCTTTCTCCCGAACAGGAGCCGTCTCCAGATAAAATGGTAGAAATCATTCAGTTTGCTAAAGAACATGATGTGAAAACGATCTTCTTCGAAACCATGGTAGATCCTAAGATTGCAGAGACGATTGCAGCAGAAGTTAAAGCCAAGACAGCTGTCCTCAATCCAATTGAAGGATTAACCGATGAAGATAAGCAGAACAACCGGGACTATATCGCCATCATGCAAAGCAATCTTGCCAGTCTCAAAAAGGCTTTAAACGAGTAAAAAACAGAAAGTTTACCCAGAAGGGAGGGACTAACGATGAGAGTAACCATCACATTGGCTTGCACAGAGTCGGGCGAACGTAATTACACCATGACCAAAAACAAGCGGAATCACCCAGACTGCATGGAACTACGAAAATATTGCCCTAAGCTAAGAAAACACACGCTTCACCGCGAAACGCGATAAGGATAATTCTCGACTTATTTGATAGAGGGTTTTAAGATGTTGAGGTTTGCTGGCCAGGCTATTGATAGCCTGGCTTTTCGCTATGCGCACAAAGGGTGCGAGCGATGGTAGGATAAAAGATTTATCTTGACAGTAATAATGATAATCATTATCATACGAATGGGGGACAGCACTTCCACTAAAAACATAGATACATACTAGGAGGTCATTATGCTTCATTTAGGAAAAGGTAAAGGTAAATCAAAAGGAAAATCAAAAGTTAGCGGATTAGTCTTCATCAGTCTGTTATTGCTGACGGTAATCGTTTCAGCATGCGGTGATAAGCAAGCGAGTACAACATCGGCAGTCGTGGAATCCCAAGCACCTTCACCATCCACAAGCCCGGTTGCGAGCGAGCCAGTGAATGTCGCCAAGGTCGTTAAGGATGGAATGGGTCATGAGGTTACCATCCCAGCTAACCCGGAGAAGATCATCGGGTCTTATCTGGAGGATCATTTGGTTGCGCTGAACATTAAACCGATTGCCCAGTGGTCAATAGGCACCGGTACGGTACAGGATTATCTCCAGACTGCACTGCAAGGTGTGCCATTGATCAGCTACGATCTGCCACTTGAGGCTGTAACTAGTTTTGGACCCGATCTCATCTTAGTTGGTTCTGAGTCTTCGGTTCAAAAAGGGATTTACGAGCAGCTAGCTAAGATTGCACCAACCTATGTGCTGGGAGATGCCATCACCAAGGACTGGCGTCAAGCGTTGCTGAAGGTTGGCGAACTGCTTGGTAAAACCACGGAAGCAGAGAAAGCTCTTGAGGATTACGATAAAAAGGCAGGGGAAGCTAAAGAAAAGCTGCATAATGTCATCGCTGATCAATCCGCAGCTGTCCTCTGGCTGGTGCAAAAACAATTTTATCTGGTAGACGAAACTCAATCCAGCGGTGCTGTATTGTATGGAGATTTGGGAATCAAACGTCCTAATCTTGTTACGGATATTCCAGACGCTTCCAAAGCAACTTGGAATCCTATTTCCTTAGAGAAGCTGGCTGAACTTAATGCGGATCATATCTTCTTGGTCAACAGTGATAAGGCTGAAGGAGCGGATACACTTAACGATCCGATCTGGCAAGGTCTTCCGGCAGTAAAAGCAGGGCATGTTTATGAAATGGCTTCAACGAAAAGCTGGTTGTACACGGGGTATATTGCTGGTGGACAAATCATCGATGATGTTCTGAGTACGTTAGCTAAATAAGCGGTTTACTTTTACTTTAGATAAACCGAATGAAACAAAGCATTGTAGGTGTGCAGGTCAAGTATCGCAAGATACCATGTCTGCACACCTTTACGATTTGAATCATCAATCACGAAGGAGCTCGTTTTATGGTTTCCTCATCAGATGGAACGCAACGTCCTGTAGCCGTTACTCGGCTAAAACTACATACTCGTCCGGTAGCTGTGACCGCAATCTTGATCGGTGGGATGCTGCTGCTTGCTCTTGGACTTATCCTGTCCATATCGGTAGGAGCAGTAAACATCAAGCCGATTAACGTGTGGAATGCACTGCTTCAGTATGATCCTGACTCCGCTCAGCATCGGATTATTCACGTACTAAGGGTTCCGCGAGCTATAGCTGGAGCATTAGTGGGTGCATGCTTTGCTGTGGCTGGTGCGATCATGCAAGGGATCACCCGCAATCCACTTGCGGATTCTGGACTGCTCGGACTTAATGCCGGAGCGGGGCTTGGACTCGCCCTCTGCTTTGCCTTTTTCCCCCATCTTTCATTTCTCTATACGCTGCTCTTTTCTTTTCTCGGGGCCTGTCTAGGTGCTATTCTCGTTTTCGGCATCGGTTTCGTCTCCTCCAATGGGTCTTCTCCGCTTCGCCTAGCTTTAGCTGGGGCTGCCGTGACCGCACTTCTGATGGCTCTTAGCTCAGGTATTGCCCTCTATTTCCAGATCGGACAGGACTTAGCATTCTGGCAAGCAGGTGGAGTAGCGGGTACGAACTGGATGCAGCTAAAGATCATGTCTCCTTGGATTGTGGGTGCACTCCTAGCCGCGTTCATCCTGTCGAAGTCGATTACCCTATTAAGTCTTGGTGAAGAGGTGGCAGCCGGACTCGGTCAAAGAATTGGACTGATCAAGTTTGTTGCTATGCTCGTTGTATTGATCTTAGCAGGTTCAGCAGTATCCGTAGTTGGACCGATTGCTTTTGTAGGACTGATCATTCCTCATTTGACCCGGTATCTGGTTGGGGTCGATTATCGTTTTATCATCCCATGCTCAGCTGTGCTCGGGAGCTTGCTGATCGTTTTAGCAGATATCGCAGCCCGAATGATTAATCGACCTTATGAAACTCCGATTGGTGCGCTTATTGCCCTCATTGGGGTTCCTTTCTTCCTCTATTTGGCGCGCCGGAATGGAGGTAGGGTATGATGAATCCTTCATTGCTTAGCCCAAACGCTCGGCGAATTCACGCACGAAACAGGATTGTATTGTTCATATTAGGTGTGCTTATCTTAATTGTTTTTATCATCAGTATGAATACGGGACTTATTCGCATATCGCCACTAGCCCTCTTGCAGACCTTGCTGGGTGGAGGAACTGAACAGCAGCAGATGGTTTTATTTGATTTTCGCCTGCCACGTATCGTGATTGCCTTGCTGGTTGGTGCTGGTCTTGCTGTATCCGGCTGTATCATGCAGAGCTTATCGCATAATGCCTTAGCTGATCCGGGGATTCTTGGAGTAAATGCTGGAGCGAGTCTGGTCGTCGTACTTTTCATTTCGTTCTATCCGGCAACAGCATTAGCGCCAATCTTCTTTCTTCCCTTCTTAGCATTGCTCGGTGCAGGCTCTGTCGCAGTTATCATCTACAGAATGAGTTATAAACGTCATGAAGGCTTGGTGCCGACACGGTTACTGTTGATTGGTATCGCGGTAGCTGCTGGGATTAATTCAATCACCATGGTCCTGACACTCCGAATGAGCCCAGAGAATTACCAGTTTGTCGCCACCTGGATTGCCGGTAGTATATGGGGCTCTAACTGGAAGTTCGTGCTTGCTTTGCTTCCGTGGATTGTTGTGTTGCTCCCTTATGCCTATTATCATGCCCGTACACTCAATGTCCTGCAGTTGGGGGATCATCTGGCCGTAGGGCTGGGCGTTCCTTTGGAGCGTAAGCGACTTATCCTGCTAGGGATCGCGGTTGGACTTGCGGGTGCTTGTGTAGCCGTCAGTGGTGGCATCGGTTTTGTCGGTTTGATCGGACCTCATCTAGCGCGAAGGCTGGTGGGTCCCAAGCATGAAATATTGCTGCCAGCATCCGCTTTAGCAGGAGGGTTGCTGCTGATTACGGCGGATACGGTTGCTCGGATGATCATGCCTGCCTCTGAAATCCCTACGGGAATTGTTGTGGCTGTCATCGGCGCTCCTTATTTCCTTTATTTACTTGCCCGTTCCAAAATGTAGAAGCTCAAAATGAAGGAGTAGAGAGTTATGACCGAGCGTCTAAGCACAGAGCACTTAAGTATCAGCTACGGAGATACGCTGATCGTGGACAACTTGAATTTATCAATACCGACAGGTAAAATAACTGCCTTGGTAGGAGCGAACGGCTCTGGCAAATCCACCATTCTTAAAACAATGGCGCGGCTGATGAAGCCGAGGACAGGCGGCGTTTTGCTTGATGGCAAGCTGATTCATGCGCAATCGACCAAAGAGGTTGCTAAGCAGCTAGCCATTCTGCCCCAGAATCCGGTTGCCCCAGATGGATTGACGGTGGCTGAGCTGATCGGCTATGGACGGTTTCCTTATCAAAAAGGATTTGGCAGTCTGACAACCGAGGATCTGAAAATCATCCGTTGGGCAATCGCGGTAACCGGAATGGAGGAATTTCAGGATCGTCCGATCGATCGTCTGTCGGGTGGTCAAAGGCAAAGAGCTTGGATCGCCATGGCGCTAGCCCAGCAGACAGATATCTTATTCCTGGATGAGCCTACGACATTCCTTGATATGGCACATCAGTTAGAAGTGCTGCAATTGCTGCAGAAGCTGAATCAAGAGGAGGGAAGAACCATTATTATGGTTGTTCATGATTTGAATCATGCTTCTCGCTATGCCCAGCACATGGTGGCGATCAAGTCCGGCAAGGTCATCAGCGAAGGCTCACCCACTGAGGTGATGACGCGAGATGTGCTGCGCGCTGTGTTTGCTATAGAAGCGGATATTCTGCTTGATCCAAGGTCAGGTGTACCTCTATGCCTACCCTATCAGTTGGCCTAAATCGAATAGGAGGGGAAGCAAGATGCTGAAGCTTGATTTTGATAAGCTAGAGAAGAGGTTTTCCATTAGTTTGCTTAAGCAGGAGAATGCAATCTATTCAGTGGCAGCAATCGATCTACTGAAGCCTGAAGAGATGCGCAAGTTCGTTGATCAATACGCACCACTGATAAAGGCGCTTGATGCTACAGCGGTCGCGGCCTATTTTGCCGGATGGTTTGCTAACGTCGCTTTGGCTTTGCAATATTCCGTATCCGTCTACAATACAGCGCTTGATCTTTCCCTCGCCAATCTGACAGTTGAGCTGGTCCAGGACGAGGGTTATGCCCAAATCATATTCTGTCTAGACCGTTGGCAAGAGCAGGATGCACCCGCAAATGACGATCAAGGTAGAGTGCAATGGCTAAACGGGGTATATGCAGATTTTTATGGAGAAACGGTCAAACCGTTGTTTACCAGCCTTTCCGCAGTGAGCGGACTGCCGATTGGTCAATTATGGGGGCAATTCCCCACTAAATTATATTATTA
>JAIMBU010000150.1 GCA_023511325.1 Gorillibacterium sp. | reverse complement strand
GTAATAGCTAACGTTATGTCCGTGGAATGGGCAAACGTGCGGTGTCAAAGGATGCTGATAGGAATTCATTTTATTTGGATCAATTAAGCTTCAGCAACTAGCTAACCTGATTCATCGCTCGGAGAATTACACTCTCTCGATTATTATGACACCTCGTATTTTTTTCGAATGTAGAACTTGTTTAATGGACAAGGATACAGCAGAAATTCCTCGGCATGAAGCCGACGCTACCTGAGGCCTGCCGCAGTTGTGAATACAAACCGCTTTGCCATGGTGGATGTCCCCGCAATCGGAAATGGGCGGACGACTTAAGCGCATCGGATGTCGATTATTTTTGTGCCAGCTATAAGCAGATATACGCTCATGCCGATGAGCGAATGAAGCAGCACGGAGCAAACTTACGCGTGCAAATGTTCAAGGACAACGTGGAACGTTATTTCAAGGGTAATCTCCCAGGTCGTAACGATCCTTGTGCCTGCGGCAGCGGGAGAAAGTATAAGAATTGCTGTTCTGGGTCAACAATATAGTCGTCTAAATCCTCACGCATCAGATGAATTTAATTTCACCACCGCTAAACGCTTAGGCGTCCTTGGACATCTAAGCGTTTATTCCTGTATTCCCCGGGCGTCGTACCGACGACTTGTTTGAATACACGGTAAAAGGACTGCAGATCCTTATACCCAACATTTTCGGCGATGGCTGATATCTTAAGGGTTGTCCCGGCAAGGTATTCACAGGCCGTCCGCACGCGGGCTTGCTGCACAAAGGAATGAAAGGTCTGACCAGTCCGCTGCTTGAATAGACGGAAGAAATGTCTTTCACTAAGGCGACTTCGTTCTGCTAAGGCTTGCAGGTTGAGATCCTCGGCTACGTGATGGCGGATGTAATCCATCGTCTCACCAATCGCATCAGCAGCTTCAAACCGGACATCATCCGGTTGTTCTAGCTTGCGGGCAAGCAGGATCAGCAGCCAGCCGAGCAGCGAGTGAAGAACAGCGGTGAAGCCCGGTTTCTTGGTTGTGTGCTCCTCTAGCATGCTCTGAAAAATCGGCTCAAACGAAAGCTCGCGGTCAAGAATACCATAGCCTGCTTGCTGCTCTCCAAGATGCAATCTCAAGGCAGTGGCAAGTGTGAAATCGCCAACTGTATCAGCAGTCGACTTAAGCGCCTGCTCAGTGAAGATACAGTTATACACAACCAGCCTGTCGGAACGGCTTGCGGATACGGGGCGGAAGACATGGGGAATCCCAATCGGAATGACGAACAACTCTCCCTTGCTGACCGGAACCACCTGTTCACCGATATGATGATAGCCCTTCCCTTCGCAAACATAGGTAATCTCGATAAAATCATGCGTATGAAAATCTAAATCAAACGTCTCCTCCACACGATTGATATAGATCGGGAACCCTTCACGAAAATGGTTTGATCCTTTGAGAAGTGCCTTGGCTTGCTCTGAGTGCATCCGTTATTCCTCCCTCGACCGTTTCTTTCCCATTATACAATAGGGATTCGTTAACTTGTCATTTTTACCTTATAAAAAAGTCAAGAATAGCCGTATTTATCTCCTGTCGATTCCAGTAAATTGGAGAAAGAAAAACGTTTTGATTAATCGAGGAGGTTGAATCATATGGACTTGATTGGCATTTATGATCCTTGCTGTGAATATAAACATAACCCGATTGGCACGGATGAACGCCATCCGCGACTGAGCTGGAAGCTGGATGCAGGTGAGGCCCGGAACATCAAGCAGACCGCATACCGAATTCAGGTGGCTCTAGAGGAAGACTTTGAGCAACCCCTGTGGGATACGGGTAAGGTAGTCAGCGACCAGTCGGTTCACGTCGAATATGCAGGACCTGAGCTAGCTTCACGCACGCGCTATAATTATCGAATCCAGGTTTGGACCGATAGCGAGCTGGCTTCAGCTTGGAGCGAGACAGCTTATTGGGAAACCGCATTCCTCACTGCTGAGGACTGGCAAGCCCATTTTATCACGGGTGTGTTACCAGAGGTGGAAGGTGAAGATCCCTGTCATTACCTTCGCAAAAGCTTTTCCGTTAAAGCAAAGGTAGAATCGGCTCGCATCTATGCGACAGCACTAGGGATTTATCGACTATACGTCAATGGTGTCCCCGCTGATGATACCTTGTTTGCACCCGGCTGGACCAGCTACAGGAAGAGACTGCAATACCAGACCTATGATGTGACCCATCTGCTTGTGGGGGATGAAGCGAATAAAGAGAATGTGCTCGGTGTGATGCTGGGCAATGGTTGGTATAAAGGTGATTTGGCCTGGGAAGGTAAAAAGGAAATATTCGGTGATACTCGTGCGCTATTGCTACAAATGCATGTTGTTTACGCTGATGGAAGCGAAGAAATGGTAATTACGGATGACTCGTGGACGTACAGTACCGAAGCACTGCGAATGTCGGAGCTCTATCACGGCGAAACCTATGATGCTAGACTCACGCAGGCCGGATGGAATCAAGCAGGTTTTACAGCTGCAGGGTGGAATGCGGCCGTCCTGTATCCCTATCGTTATGAAACACTTGTTGCCCAAGAGAATAATCCCGTGCGCATTGTCGAGGAATTGCAGCCGATCGCTATCCTAACTACTCCCAAAGGGGAGACGGTGTACGATCTCGGTCAGAATATGGTCGGTTGGGTGCGTTTTACCATCCGGGCGCAGCAAGGAACCGTTATTAAGCTTACACACGCGGAGGTACTGGACCAAGCAGGGAACTTCTATACGACCAATCTGCGCTCAGCAAAGCAAACCATCACTTATATTTGCCAAGGTAATGAATCCGAAACCTATGAACCGTTTCTATCCTTTCAAGGCTTTCGCTATGTAAGAGTAGAGGGGTTGCCTTCAGATGGAACGATTGAGCAGATCACGGGCTGTGTCATCCATACCGACCTGACGCCAACAGGGTCATTTGCTTGCTCAGACGAGATGATCAACCAACTTCAACATAATATTATTTGGGGGCAAAAGGGGAATTTCCTCGACGTCCCAACCGATTGTCCACAGCGGGACGAACGGCTCGGCTGGACCGGAGACGCGCAAGCCTTTGTGCGGACGGCAGCCTTTAACTTTAATGTGGCTAATTTCTTTACAAAATGGCTACGGGACCTAGCGGCTGATCAACAGCCGGATGGTGGTGTACCCCATGTTATTCCCGACGTTCCTGCAGTCGGTTACAGCTCAGCAGCGTGGGGAGATGCGGCAGTTATCTGCCCGTGGACGATTTACGAGTCTTATGGAGATGAACGCATCCTCGAGAATCAATTTGAAAGTATGAAGGCTTGGGTAGAATATATCCGCGCCCAAGGCGAAAATGAGTTCTTATGGAATACCGGCTCTCATTTCGGTGATTGGCTTGGTCTTGATGCCAAAGAAAACAGCTATATTGGAGCTACACCAAGAGATCTGATTGCCACCGCATTCTTCGCCTACTCCACGCAGATCGTTGCCAAAGCTGCTGCTGTAATCGGCAAGTACGAAGAAGCTAGTACCTATGAAACACTGCACCAGAATATTAGTCGTGCCTTCTGTGAGGAATTCGTTACTCCTTCGGGAAGGGTGGCTTCTCCAACTCAAACAGCGTACGCTTTAGCTCTCATGTTCGATCTGCTGGAGGAGAAGGATCGTGCACGAACAGCGGGTATGCTGGCTGCACACATTGAAGAGAATGGCACGCACCTGACAACTGGCTTCGTGGGAACCCCTTACCTCTGTCTGGTGCTGACGCGCTTTGGTTATACTGATTTAGCCTATCAGCTTGCTCTCCAGAAGGAGTACCCATCTTGGCTGTACTCCGTTAGTAAAGGAGCAACCACGATTTGGGAGCATTGGGATGGAATTAAACCAGACGGCTCATTCTGGAGTGAGAATATGAATTCTTACAATCATTATGCCTATGGAGCGATTGGTGAATGGTTTTATCGGAAAGTTGCTGGAATTGACACGGTTGAGGCTAACCCTGGCTACAAGAAAATCCGTATTCAGCCTCATATTGGTGAAGCCTTGTCTTATGCGGAAGCAACAAAGGTTTCTCTCTATGGGGAGATCAAAGCAGGATGGATTAAGCTTGAAGACGGAATGGTGGAGATGTCCATCACAATCCCAGCCAACACGGAAGCAGAGGTGATTCTACCAGTGGCAGAATCCGAGCATATTCAGGAAAGCGGTCAGCCATTGGATCGTTGGGGAGATTTACGGGAACTGGAAAAAACGGAGTTTGGCATTCGTTTTATAGTAGGCTCAGGCAGCTATCGGATTACTTTTCCCGGTTGACCTAAATCAACAAAAAGAGCGGGAGAAATCTCCGCTCTTTTTGCTTTCCGCAATCTCTTTATCCCGATTTGATTCCATTAACTTTGATAAGGAAACGTTTCTGACGATTCCAGCCTTAATCAACACATGACCCTTTCGATTCGGATGGTTTTCAAGCAGCGACAGAAGGAGTGGTCGTCCTAGCTTTTCAGAAAAATAACTCCAGCTTTCGGTACTTTTATTTCGTGCAGGCCAGCACTGAGCTGGATGACGCTAGTTTGAACTTGCTCACCCAGACAGTTCCTCACATCCAGCGAATAAGTACCCCATGCAGTTGAAAGCTTGATGACGATACTATCATGGTACGTTCCATTAACAAGGATCAATTGTTCGGCTGGCACTCCATCCACAGGGATGACAACATGTGAATAGATGACGGCTACCTGCTTGTGGGGGAGTGACGCCTTGACCAGTGGATAGAGCATTTCTGGTTGAGTCGGTGCCAAATCCCCTTTGAGCAATACATCCTGATGCTCCTTGCAGAAGGATAGCCAGAATCGTAACATCCGCATCTGCGGGCTGTCTGTTTCCTGTAACATCACCGAGATCTGCGGCACGGAGAACAGAACATTAATCAGTTGCATCGCAGCACTTTCGACTGGTTCTGTCGGATTGAACATGATCATATCGGCGTGGACAGCTGTGTTGCCAGACATTAACCGCAGGTCAAGGGTGCGGAGGCGATTGTCGATGGAATCATTGGGACAGTCGCTGGCTCGAAAAATGTTACCGTATTTACGCATTAACGGGCCGATGTAGGATTGGCGGAACTCGATTAAGATATCTGGTTTAATCGCGCGTAACTGCAACATCGCATCAGTCAGTAGACGATCAACTGCTGCTGGAACGGATTCATAATCTCGACCAGCACCAACCTCATCGCGCTTATCCGCACTCAGATGGAAGCTATCAACAAAATCAAGCTTCAAACCGTCGATTCCCCATTCGCGAACCGCCGCTGTGTAAAGGCCGATCAAATACGCTCGAACATCCGGAAAACGGGGATCGAGCACCCCAGCCTGCAATCTTTCGTCCAACCGAAGAAACTGGTGCTCAAATTGGCTCCAAGCCTTACTCTTGTTGCCAACAAAAGGCACGGAGTACCAGAGCATGTATTTCATCCCAAGCTGGTGAACGGCATCAACATGGGTGCGCATATCTCCCATTTTCTTGAGGGATACTTCCCAATCTCCCGTGTAGGCGTAACCGCGATTATTATCTTCTGTCTGCCAGCCATCATCGACAATCACGGTTTCACAGCCAAGCGACTTGGCTAGCTCGCATTGCTTTTCTACCTCTCTGGCATTGAGGTCTTGATGGAAGGAGTACCATGTCGAGTACATCGGCATGAACGCGATTTCCGGCACATAGGCGGGTTCAAGACCGGGGAAGCTCTCCCACCAGACTTGAACATCGCGGATAGATTGATAATAAGGGATATCTCTTGTATCGATACGCAACACGGCTTCGTACTTATCAATCTTTGGCATGGGTTCTTCAAATAAAGTGATCGAGCAGAGGAACGTGGAGTCCTCTTCATGAATGCCCACTTTGACGGTAATCGGACTAAGCGCATCCGAACAAGCGAAGGTCAAGCGATTCTGCCCATTGAGATTGTATAGGCTGGTTATTGGCGCAAGTGTTGTACTTTTCGACTTAAAGCTTCCAGACCAATCGGTTTGGAGAGTTTTGCTCCGCGCATTGCCGGGATGCCACATCGCATGAATATCCACGGCAGGATGAGACCACTCGACACGGATAACCGGTGGATATGCTTTCTGGTCGGCTTCAATCTGAATATAGACTAACGTTACTCCCTCTTTAAGGGGTTGCACAGATAGCGATCCGTGAAAGGTAGCATCTGTTCCGATCATGTTGATGGGCTGTTTGTAGATTTCCATAGAATTTAGGTTGCCTCCTGGTGAATGAATAATAAGGATACGTCTAAATTATATTATTTAGGAAACGATTAGTAAACATATTTTGATTGGTAGAGGACTTTGCGGGAATTAGGTGTTGTTAATAATGAGAATACTTTACTCCGTTAACTACTTATTCTATTGAGGAATCAACAAAGCAATGCTCCATCTATATAAGTTGAACAAAAGAATGGCTCATTAGAAGGATTACGTATAACCCCGCCGCTTACGGCGGTAGGCTGCAGGTGTCATTCCCTTCTCCATCCGGAAGAGGCGGATGAAGTAATTTCTTCCATAGAAGCAAATTGCTCCTCCACCGCTGACGATACATTTTGAGTTCCAGAAGCATTCGTTTCCGCAATTTCTGCGATCACTTG
>JAIMBU010000149.1 GCA_023511325.1 Gorillibacterium sp. | reverse complement strand
GAGCAGAAGACCGCCTATCATCCCAGCGGCCAGAAGGCAGAGAAGACCATACCGGATGCCTATCTGGAGGCAATGGGGGACAAAAGCCGGGGAACATTCACGGTGCCAACGGATAAGGGAAACAAGCTCATTGTCTTCTTTCGCTCCAGCAGCACCGGACTTACCCTGTTCTCGGAGGTGCTGCT
Organism: Gorillibacterium sp.; assembly: GCA_023511325.1. GTDB lineage: Bacteria > Bacillota > Bacilli > Paenibacillales > NBRC-103111 > Gorillibacterium. Next base: position 6,545 of record JAIMBU010000149.1, on the reverse strand, counting down.
CAGCGAGCTTAATGAATCCCTCCTCAAGGTGAGCCGAATATCGACGATTGTCTCGCTCCTGTTGTTTCTTCTTGTGATGATTGTTGCTAGCGCGGTGATGTATTCGCTCAGCAAGTCCCTGCTGACGCTTCTCCGCGTGATGAAGCGGGCGGAGCTTGGTGAGCTCAGTGTTCGTGCCCCAGAGAATAAGAATTCCGAAATCGGTAGCTTGTACCGCGGCTTTAACCGGATGTTGGCGGAAATGAAGCGCCTGGTTGAGATTGTGCATGTATCTCAGCTCAGGGAGAAAGAGCTGGAGGTTAAACAGAAGGAAGCGCTGCTGCATGCCATGCAGGCGCAAATCAATCCTCATTTCCTGTACAATACCCTGGAGTTTATCAATTCTACCGCTATCGTTGAGGGAAATGACAAAATCAGCCGGATGATTGTGTCTTTGGGCGATATGTTTCGCTACAACGTGCAGAATCCAAATGATATTGTCAGCCTATGGGATGAGAAACAGCATATCGAGGCCTATCTTTCTATTCAAGCGGAGAGGTATGAGTCATTGGTTTATTCCATAGAGATTAAACCGCTAACGGGGAAACGAGTATTCGCTGTGCGCTCCATGCTTCAGCCGATCATTGAGAACTGCTTTAAGCATGGCTTCCAGAAACATAAAATAGCGCCAAACTATGTGAGAATATCGGAAATGCATGTAGCAGCAGGCTGTTTGATTACAATTGAAGATGGTGGCAGGGGAATGTCGGCAGACGTTCAAGAGTCTTTTAACCGAATATTTGATTTATCGATCGATGACCTGATGGAGTACAAGCCCTCTGTGGATAATAAAATGTCCATTGGGTTGTTCAATGTGCATATGAGGATCCGGCTACTGTTCGGAGAACCCTTCGGCCTGTTTATTTCCACTTCCGGCGATGACGGAACCTGTATTGATATTCTGCTGCCCGTTGAGTCCGAAGACAATCATTATGGAAGAAAAGGTGAACACCATGATCTACCGGATTCTACTCGTTGACGATGAAGCCATGGTCAAGAAAAGCCTGCATAAAATTTTGACAAACGCCGATCCAGATTACAAAATCGTCGGGGAAGCGAACGATGGACTCGAGGCGCTAGAGCTCGCCCGGCGTGAGCAGCCGCATCTGATTATAACGGATATCAGCATGCCCGGAATGGATGGCATTGAACTCATTCAATGCTTGCGTCAGGAAGGCTATGAGATGGACATCATCATCCTGTCTGGCTATGGTGAATTTGAATATGCGCAGGAAGCGATCCGGCATGGCATAGTTGACTATATCCTCAAGCCCATGCGGCAGGAGCAGGTTGTCCAGCTGGTCAAGAACCGTTTCGAGCATTTTATGAAGTCCCGAAAAGCGGCCATAACCAAAGGCCAATTGATCGCCCCGATCAGTTCAGCGGCGGAACGTATTGGTAATGAATTGTGGATTGCCAATGAACCGGCTGTACGCCAGGCAATGAATGGGCTCTTTCAACTGCTAGAGGCTACAGATGTAGCGCAAGAGGAGAGAATATCGCTACTGCGCGATGCCGCGTCCCTGATTCAGAGTCAGCTTCAGCTGCAATCCCTGCGTACAGTATGGGCGTTCACTTACGATGAGCAGGATTTCCGCAAGGCGGTGCTCTCCTTTGAGCAGTGGCTTGGACAGGCATTAACTGAAATCAGAGACAAGCGGAACTGGGGTAAACGGAGTGTAATCCAGCAAGCCATCGACTATATTAATGTTAATTTTGCTGATTCGGAGCTGAGCCTAGAGAAGGTGCTTGCTCCGCTTGGTATTTCCTCCACCCATTTTTATCACATGCTTTTAGAAGAAACCGGATTATCCTATATCGCTTATCTGACCCATGTCAGGATGGAGCATGCCAAGGAGCTATTGCAGCACAGCAGCCTGAAGACGTATGAAGTGGGCGAGAAATGCGGGTATCCCGATTACCCGCATTTCACCAAGCGCTTCAAAAGACAGATCGGACTGTCCCCCTCCGAATACCGAAAAAATATGCAGCAGAAATGAAACCGCTAACATCAATGATGAAAATGACATGCAAGGAATGAAAACGCCATTCAAACCAAATTCCCGCTCTACTACAATGAGTTAGCAACCACATCTTATCAAGGGGGATTATGCATGAAAAGGCAAATTTCTACTCTGCTCACGTTTGTCCTGGGAACCGTGCTCATTTTATCAGGATGCAGTGGCAAGACACAAAACAGCGAAAGCAGCGTACAACCAAAGGGGAACACAGCAGAAGCGACGACGGCGGCAGGAACCGTTAACGAGTTTGGCTGGCAGCTTCCGGCGGAAACCACGCAAATTCATTTTTATCAAGCGGATCAGGACAATCCGGACAAAGTAAAAAAGAACCAGGCAGCCCTTCACGATTACCTGCTAAAGACCTTTAATGTGGATATCGTGCGCACTTCCCTAGATGTTGATCCCAAGGAAAAGCTCAATTTGATGCTGGTTTCCGGTGATTACCCAGGAGTCATTGCTGCGATGGATGACTCGGCCATTTCGCAGTGGAAGGCCCAGAACAAGCTTATTGACCTAGCTCCACTCGTTGACAAGTATGGTCCTAACATTAAAAAAGAGCTGGGCTCTCGTTATGAATCCTACCTAGATGCAGACGGCAAGCTATGGGGCATTCCCCGTGGCTGGGGCTACCTACCGATTCCGGACAATACCGCCCATATCCGCTGGGATTGGTACCAGGAGCTGGGAGCTCCAAAAATTGAAACGCCAGAGGATTACTATAATGTGCTGAAGGCGATGGTGGAGAAGCATCCGACAAACGCCAATGGAGAGAAAACCTATGCTTTGTCCTGGAATGCCGATATAAGCATCAACAGCGCGATCGGATTCTGGGGTCTGAATGATGGCTATAAGGAAGATGCAGACCACAACCTGACGCATTGGCTGAACACCGAGGAAGGAAAGAATGCCTTGCTGTATTATAACCGTTTTTTTATTGACGGCTTGTTGGACCCTGATGCCTTCATCAATAAATTCGAGGATTGGAAAATCAAGTTCTCCAATGAAACCATCGCCGGACATATCGGCCCCTGGTGGCAAAGTATAAATGCAGGCAGTGAGATCTGGCTGAAGACCGATCCTAACTATAAGGAAGACAAACGTTATGTCCAGATTGCCTTCAAGGCTCCTGGTGCCGACAAAGCTTACTTATCACCAAAGGATACGCATGGCTGGAACTATACGGTTCTGACGGATAAGGTCAAATCACCTGAGGAAATCATCAAATTTCTTGACTTCATGATCACGCCGATTGGAACGCGCCTCATGGGCTGGGGTGTACCCAATACACCTGAATCTTACTGGAATTATGAAGGGGATAGTAAATGGTCATTTAATGAAACCCAGAAGAAGGCTGTGTTAGCAGGTACGATGGATTACGAGAAGGAAGAAGCGGCTACTGGAACCAATGTATTCTGGCTTTCCTATCCGCAGGGACTGCTGAGCGATGATCAGAAGAGCACAGCTTGGTATGACCAAAACTTCATTCAAGATGATAAATGGAAAAAAATGATGAATGACAATGTAGCCGACACCATCTTTGACAATACGGAGCGCAGGATAACTTTTGCTACCGACAATCCGCTGACGATCAAGAATCAGCAGATTGAAGAGTTGATTAAGAATGGATTTGCCAAGATTGTCATGTCGAAGACAGCAGCAGATGCTGCCAAGAATTTTGATGAACTACGCGATAAGGCAATGAAGCTAGGCTTGCAGGATATCGAGAAATTCCGCACGGAGGAATATAAGAAAAATCTGGCCATGCTGAAATAAACCGGAGAGCTGGAGGGAAACCGTATTATGAAGGTTTATAAACGCTTTTCCAGAGAGAGACAACTGTGGCTGCTGAGCTTGCCAATTATTGCTTGGGTCTTGATCTTTAATTATTACCCCATGTATGGCCTGATCATTGCGTTTCAGAATTACATTCCCGGTCAATCGATGTTTGGAAACTGGGTTGGGTTCGACAATTTTATCCGGTTTTTTCAGGAGCCTGATTTCTGGCTGATCATGCGCAATACCATTGTCATCAGCCTATTGAATCTGTTCATTGGCTTTCCGGCACCGATTGTGCTTGCTCTATTATTAAATGAAGTGAAGAATCGTGCTTTCAAGAAAATCATCCAATCACTCTCCTATATTCCCTATTTTATTTCTTGGGTGGTTGTCGCAAGCATTGCCTTCACACTGCTCGGAAGCAATGGTATTTTTAATGATTTGCTCCAACGCTTCGGTTTTATTGATCATCCGATCTTATTTCTGGGAGAAGGCAAGTATTTCTGGGCCATCCTGACAACCGGAAACCTGTGGAAGGACATTGGATTCAATTCGATCATCTACCTATCTGCAATAGCGGGAATCGACCGTGAGCTATACGAAGCCGGCAGAGTAGACGGGCTTGGACGCTTTGGGCTTGTCTGGCATATTACCCTTCCGGGTATCCGCGCCACGATCGTATTATTGTTCATTCTGGCACTCGGCAGCATTCTGAATGCAGGCTTTGAGCAACAGCTGCTGCTGGGAAGTCCGACTACCCGGGACTATTATGAGGTTATCGATACGTATGTCTATCGTTTTGGTGTTCAGCTTGGTAACTATTCCTATGGAGCAGCAGTCGGTTTAATGAAAAGCCTGATCGGCGTTACGCTGGTCATTCTGGCGAATCGGACTTCCAGACGAGTGATGCAAACCTCTATTTTCTAGAAAGGAGCGTAAAGGATGAACGCACGTTCTGTCCCTGTTTCTGAACGACTGTTTGATATCCTGAACGTCGTTATCTTGCTACTATTTGGCATCATCGTGGCCTATCCCTTTCTCAATCTGCTGGCGCTGTCCTTCAATGACGGCGCAGATGCGGCGCGGGGTGGAATCTATGTGATTCCCAGAAAATTTTCTTTGGATGCCTATTCGCTACTCATGCAGAATGATCATTTGTTGAAGGGCTTCGGCTGGTCGGTGCTTCGGGTTGCCGTTGGCTCATCGACCTGTCTGTTTGTGACCGGTCTGCTCGCTTATATCGTCTGTATCCGACATTTCTCCGGGCGCAAGTTCATGCGGATTCTTTTTCTGCTCACCATGTATTTCAGTGGAGGACTGATCCCGGTTTACCTGATGATGATGCGTCTTGGACTAACCAATTCTTTTCAAGTCTATTGGATTCCTTCGCTAATCAATGCGTATTTCATGCTGCTGATGTCCTCTTATATCTCGGAGCTTCCGGAAGCGTTGTTCGAGTCAGCGAGACTGGATGGGGCCAGAGAGTTTACGATCTATACCCGATTGGTCATCCCTATGTCATTGCCGGTATTTGCTGCCGTGTTCATTTATTCGGCTGTGGGACATTGGAACGCTTGGTTTGATGTTATTCTCTACAATTCCAACGGGCAATTCGATACCCTACAGGTTTATTTGCGGCGGTTGCTGCTTGAAGTAGAAGCCTCTCAGCAGATTATGGATCAACAGTTGATTTATCAGAAGTTTAACAGCTTGTCACCACTTACCCTGCGCGCGGCGACGACCATTTTGGTTACGGCACCCATCCTGCTGGTTTACCCGTTCCTACAAAAATACTTTATTGGTGGCCTGACCATAGGCTCGGTGAAAGGATAATTGGTGATGATTGAGAATAACTCAGGAATGATAGCATTTCATTCAGACGACGAAGCGCTGAATCGCGGCTTCGCATGGGCGAAGGGCCAAGCCCAAGAGTATGTACATGACGGCAGTGACGCTGTTGGTCTTTGGTACGAGGCCGCTCTGCCTGGAAGAGAGGCATTCTGCATGCGGGATGTCTCTCATCAAAGCCTGGGGGCTGCGATTTTGGGGCTGCATGCGCATACCCGCAATATGATGCAGCGTTTTGCGGAGAATATCAGCCAGACAAGGGATTATTGCACCTACTGGGAAATCACAAAAGAGAATGTGCCTGCACCAGTGGATTACGTCAATGATCAGGACTTCTGGTACAATCTCCCCGCTAATTTTGACGTCATTGAAGCCTGCTATCGCCAATATTTGTGGACGGGGGACCGGACCTATCTGGAAGACCCTGTTATGCAAAATTTCTATGCGTTATCGGTTACAGAATATGTGAAGGCATGGGATAAGGATGGAGACGGCATTCCGGAATATGAAGCGTCCTATGGCCGAAGAGGGCTGGCCTCCTATAACGAGGCCGGTGAATTTCCGCGAATTGGAGCCGATCTGATCGCGATCATGATCGCAGGCTACCAAGCCTACGCTGAAATGGCTAAATTAAATGGCAACGACAAGCTTCATCAGGTATACTCCGCGAAATCTGTCCTGCTGCAGCAGCAGTTTGAAGAGCAGTGGTGGAATGAAGCGGACAGCAGCTTTTTCGCGGCTGTGGGTCATGACAAGGCATTCATCCCAACTTCAGCGGAAGAAGGCCAGTTTCTTCCGCTTTATTATGAAGCAATCCATGATCATGCCAAAAGAAACGGTGCACTCAGCGAAGTGTTGAAG
>JAIMBU010000148.1 GCA_023511325.1 Gorillibacterium sp. | reverse complement strand
GCGCTTATCCTTATATTCCGCAGCGATAAACGGCACAAATTTAGCATAGCTGTTTATCTTGCCTATGGTGGTTGAGATGATGTTCTTCTATTCATGGGAGCAGTTACTCCCTATGTTGATGGCTGCAATTTTACTCGATTGGTGGTTGGGGGACCCTACGTGGCTTCCTCATCCCGTCGTGCTTATGGGGAAGTGGATCGGATGGCTGGAGCGTAAGCTGCGCGCAGGTAGAGGCAAGCGCTCAAAGGAAACCCATGGTTTTAGCACAGACAGGTACTCAGAGGGACCTCCCGGTTTAGCTATAGACAGCTGCCCAGAAGATGTCCCAAACAGCAACAGTCAGAATCGATCGTCTCTGCGAAGCAAGGGGGTCATTTTGGCGGGAGCTACCGTGCTGCTTGCATTCGCGAGTGCCTATGGGGTGGTCCTTCTGGCGGATCAGATCCATCCCTGGTTGGGCTATGCCGTGAATACCTGGCTGATCTCGACAACGTTAGCAGTCAAAGGACTGAAGCAAGCCTCCGATCGGGTAAGGATACCCTTACGAAAGGGCGATATGCTAGAGGCACGGAAATATGTCGGCTGGATTGTCGGGCGGGATACGGAGCATCTGGATGAGCCGGAGATTGTTCGGGCGACCATAGAGACGGTAGCAGAGAATACCGTGGATGCCTTCGTCTCCCCGATTTTTTTTGCTTTATTGGGCGGAGCACCGCTTGCCATGCTCTACCGGGCGGCTAACACGCTAGATTCGATGGTAGGCTACAAAAACGATAAATATATCCATCTGGGCTGGGCTTCCGCTCGGTTTGATGATGTTCTAAATTGGCTGCCGGCTCGGTTAACAGGGTTATTACTGACCTTAGCTGCCTGGATACTTCCTAAAGCATCAGGGCTTCGGGCATTTCGAGCCATACATACGTTTAGCAGCTTGCACCCAAGTCCAAATAGCGGCATACCGGAGTCCGCTGTCGCTGGAGCACTGGGGATCGAGCTGGGTGGAACCAACCGTTACTTTGGCATACCAAGTGAACGTGCCCGAATGGGCTGGCCACTCCGCCCGCTTAGAGAAACAGATATTGGTTATACGGTGCGACTGATGTATCTGGTTAGCGTTTTTTGGCTGGGAGGACTATTCATAGTTTGGCTGTTTATCAGATAGATACATTTCTTTGTTAACGAGGAGGAGGGTAGGACTATGCTTGAAGCCTATGGACATGGTGGAGATATACTTACGGCTAAGGAGCTATTCGGCAGAACTTCCTTCCTGGATTTTAGCTCCAATATGAATCCTTTTGGACCACCGCCGGCAGTCAGCAGGATAATTAGTGATTATGGTAGCTGGATTACCGCATATCCAGACCCTGCTGTGCGAGAGCTAAGACACAGATTAGCTTGCTATCATGACATACCTGAAGCTTCTATTCTAGTTGGAAATGGGGCCGCAGAACTGATCGATCTCGTCATTCGTCTGCTAAAGCCAGCGCGGACCGCGCTTGCCGAGCCAGCCTTTGTTGAATATGGTGATGCTGTGCGCAAGTCTGGTGGGGCCGCACTCCCCATTACGCTTCAGGCAAAGGACAACTTTATTCTTGATGTCGAGCAACTGAAGCAATTGGAGCATTTGGCGGCAAGCCCAGATCTATGGTTTCTCGGCCATCCTAACAACCCGACAGGACAGCTGCTGTCGCCTGAGGTTATCACTCATCTGCTGCAATCCAGTCGTCCGGTTATTCTCGATGAAGCCTTTATCGACTTTCTTCCGCAGGAGGGTGAGCTAAGCTTGCTCAAGCAGGCGGCAGCAGGAAAGGATTTATTCGTCATCCGTTCGATGACCAAATTTTACGCGATTCCAGGCATTCGCCTGGGCTACATGGTGGCACATCCGGACCGGATCAGAGCTTTACGGGAGCTGCAAGTACCCTGGAGTGTGAATTCTCTCGCCCAACAGATTGGCTGCGCTGTACTCGAAGATGCTCCTTATGCCGAGCAGACACTTCATTGGCTGACCGCAGAACGTCCGTGGCTGATCAGTCAATTGCAGGCCCTTGGCTTGACGGTTTTCCCGAGCGATACCAACTATCTATTGGTCAGTCTTGCCGATGATAGTCATTTAACTGCCCCTATGTTACAGCAATCGATGGGACGGTTAGGCGTATTGATTCGTGACGCATCCTTATTCGCTGGACTTGATACGAGCTTTTTCCGCTTGGCGATAAAATTCAGAGCAGCTAATGAACAGCTTCTGGCAGTGCTAGATGAATGTCTTAAGCAGGAGGTAGTGAAATGACCAAGCCCTTTCGTGTAGGTAAGGCGTCTACGTTCTCCTCATCTGTCTGGCCAGGGCTGGTTATTCACCACGAAGAGGATCATCTGCTAGTGCTACCGCCCCTGTCTCTTGATTCCTTAAGCAATGCCGTTTACAGCGGTGGGCATCATCAAGTGGATAGGATCGTCAACTGGAAGGTGCCACGCACCTATGACTGTGGTGACCCACAGCGAGACTTCCAGCTGATGCTGGAGCATTGGGGTTATAAAACGGACTCGTCTATTGGCTTGCAGACGGCGGCTGTCATCGCAGGCGGTTCGGTCTTTGAGGAGGAGGGAGATTGTTTCCGTCTCGTGGTTTGCACAACTTCAGGAACCGGCAATGCTGCACGGGCAGGCTTTGGGCGGGAGGTTTACTCCGCTTATCAAGCCGGAACGATAAACATTGTTATGCTGATTGACGGACGAATGACCTTTCCGGCGATGATCAATGCGATTATTACCGCAACAGAGGCCAAAGCAGCAGCGCTGCAAGACCTCGGCATAGCAGACGCAGCTAGCGGGCTGTTGGCTACTGGAACGACAACAGATGCTGTCGTCATAGCAGTGAGCCAATCTATGGACTATCAACAAACCCATGCCTATGCAGGAACCGCCACTACAATTGGCGACGCGATTGGGCGACTTGTCTATGCCTCCGTATGTGAAGCGTCTGTAGCTTCCGCACCTTGATCATAAAAACAATAAAATGAACAATAAATTTGACTTTTATATATGATAATTCTAAACTTAGACTAAGTATAAGAAAAGAGGCGATATGGTGACTCGCAAAGGAACGCTTACGACTCCGCGCAAGACCATACTCGAGATCGTCTCGCTGTCTTCCGACCATCCAAGTGCTGCAGATGTCATTGATCGACTGAAAGCTCGAGGCTGCTGCTTCGCCTATGCTACTGTGTATAATTCCCTCCGCTTTTTAACACAGGAGGGCTTATTGCGCGAAGTAAAGCTGGAAGGTGCAGCTAGTCGCTATGATGCACGAGTTGAAGAACATCAACACATTATTTGTACGTCCTGTGGCAAGGTAGGCGAAGTATTCGTCGGCCCTCCAATTGAGTGGTTGAACAGGATAGCAGCAGAGACGGGCTATCGGATTGACAAGCAGGAATTCTTATTCAAAGGAGTGTGCCCGGCGTGCAGGACGGCTCAGATCGTGGAGGAATGAGAGAAATAGCCGCTGAAATTGTTTATCAAGCGGGCGACAAGGTAGCGATGGGTGCCTATTGTGATTCAACACTACGGATCGTTGTCATCAGTCCTTTCCCCGCTTCGTTGAATGCTCTTGTGATGGAGCTAACAGCCCGCTGTTATGATGTGCTTGTTTTTCACCATGAGCATGAGCCTTTGCTTTCGGTTCTTCAAGCGGATCTCTATATCTTGGATCGGACGGTAGCTTTAGATGATCTGCATACCAATGATTTAACCTTTCAGGCCAAAGGTGCTGTTATATCACTCGTTGACCCTGATTTCACAAGTGCAAGTCAAGATAACCTAGCTGATCAAGCTGTCATTCCGTGGCCGAGCCCTGTATGCGTAGTGCTGAATAAAGTTAATGCGATAATGAGTGATAAAGTCCCGGCAGCCATCAATAATCCACATCATCTTGAGTTAAAGGGGTTAGTGTTAGATTTAGAGCGAATGACCGTTACCCGTGGGGAAGCGAGGATTGATTTAACCAAAACTGAATATAAGCTTCTTCAAATGCTGATTCAAGCAGAAGGCAAGGTCCTGTCCCGAGATCATATCATGGCATTTGTCTGGGGAGATCAGTATTTTGGCGGAAGTAATTCCGTCGATGTTCATGTCAAAAGCTTGCGTCGTAAGCTTGGCGATGATCCCCGCCATCCCTCCTACATTGCTACCGTTCGAGGTGTCGGTTACCGGATTGTAGACGAAGTGCTGCTTGAGACTTGAGGGTTGAGCCTTTTTTCTAATTATCCAGCCTCAAATGCCCAAATTTCCTTCATTCAATCTTCATGAAAAGCTTTCTCTGGCGTGTTATCCTATTCCTATGAGCTTTATTTATACTAAGTCTAAATATAAAATTTATTCTGAGGAGAATCCCTATGATCTACAAATCGATTATTATCGGCACGGGTCCAGCTGGACTGACAGCGGCTATTTACTTGGCAAGAGCTAATCTAAATCCACTAATTATTGAAGGACCACAGCCTGGCGGACAATTAACAACGACGACAGAGATCGAGAATTTTCCTGGCTTCCCGGATGGTATTATGGGACCTGAGCTTATGGACAATATGCGCAAGCAAGCGGAGCGTTTCGGAGCGGAATTTCGTACCGGTTGGATAATAAAAGCAGACTTGACCAGTCGCCCTTTTGTCCTTACTCTGGAAGGAGTAGGAGAGATCCAAGCCGAGACGTTAGTCATCTCCACGGGTGCTACGGCCAAATACTTAGGTATTCCTGGTGAACAAGAAAACATTGGTCGGGGAGTCAGTACTTGTGCCACCTGTGATGGATTCTTTTTCCGAGGTAAGAAGATTATCGTGATTGGCGGGGGTGACTCCGCAATGGAGGAGGCTCATTTCCTGACACGCTTCGCCTCTGAAGTGGTGTTGGTCAATCGCCGTAGCGAGCTGCGTGCTTCGAAGATTATGCAGGATCGTGCGCGAGCGAATCCGAAGGTTAGCTGGGGGCTCAACAAAACGCCACTCGAGGTTCTGGCAGGCGATAGGGGAGTAACTGGACTTAAGGTGCTGAATAATGAAACAGGACTCGAAGAGATCATCCCGACAGATGGTGTGTTTCTCGCCATTGGCCATACGCCTAATACTCGTTTTCTAGAAGGTCAGCTGACTACGGATGAGCAAGGTTATCTGCTAGTCAATCCGGGCACTACTGAAACAGGTGTACCTGGAGTATTCGCCTGTGGAGACGTCCAGGATCATCGCTACCGTCAGGCGATCAGTGCAGCAGGCACGGGTTGCATGGCAGCGATTGACTGTGAACGGTTCCTTGACAATGTTAACGTTGAAGCCTTAGTGCATTAATACATTACTCATCCTATTAATAATACTCAAGTTTAATAATACTAAATCTAAAGGAGCGATTAACATGTCTGAGCAACCACAAGTTATTGTATATTCCCGTACTCACTGTCCTTATTGCGTCCAGGTGAAGAAGTACCTAACGGAGCAAGGAGTTAATTATGAAGAACGCAACGTTGATTTGAACGATGCTTATGCGGAGGAGCTTTATAATAAGGGAATGCGTTCCGTCCCGGTAACCTATATCGGAGACGAGAAGATCGTTGGCTTTAATCAGACTCTCTTGAGTAAAGCTCTAGGTGAGCAGCAACAGCAATAAGCTACAAGGAAACCGATCAATAATCAGTACCCCGTCTTTAAAAAAGGTCTAGCTGAAGTCCTGTGAGCGCAGGATTTCAGCTAGACCTTTTCTTTTTTATGAAAATACTAAACGATGGACAAAACGACTAGATCATGAAAAATATAGGGTATAAAAGATCAAAAAGCTAGCTTGTTACTATTTTCCAGAATGTGATACAATGTCATAAATGGAATTATGAGTCATCCAATAAAATTCTTTAGGAGGACCAATGGCGATTGTTTGGCAAGAGCGCGATTACATAAAGGTGGGTAGGCATAAGCTTTTCTATGAGGTTACTGGGAAAGGAGAACCTGTACTTCTCCTTCATGGAAGCTTCAACGATAGTCGAATTTGGGATAGTCAGGTGAAAGCTTTGGTTGCCGCTGGATATAAGGTGGTTACCTGCGATTTACGTGGTAGCGGAAAGTCGGACAAGCCGACGGACTCCTTTGAGAATACGAGTGATCTTAAGCTACTGATCAATGTACTTGGTTTGGAACGTATCTCCATCGTGGGCTCATCATCCGGTAGTGCAATCGCCATAGATTTTACACTTCTTTATCCCGAGCGGGTTCGATCGATCATTTTGGCAGTACCTGTTGTAAATGGCTTATTTCCACCGCTATCCATGCTCTGGAGAACCCTCCGTAACTATAATAACATCAACACCAAGGGAGCGGAGAGGGCTGTTGAAATTTTTATCGAAGACCCTTATTGGAGTTTCTTCTTTCCTGCACCAGAGAATGAGGAAGCCCGAAAAAAAGTGCTTGATCTCGTTAGATCTTCTGGAAACTTCTGCAGTTGGAACCCCAATTTATCCGTTCCTCTGAAACCCTATGCCAAAAAGCGGTTAGATGAAATCAAGGCTCCCGTTCTCATTGTTCCTGCGGGTAATGATCATCCCTTTTATCTAAAGACAGCAGAGTTGCTACGAAAGAATATAAGCCATTCACGGACGATTATGATGGAGGGCTGTGGTCATTCACCTTTCGTTGAGAAACCAGATGTTTTTAATCGGATGATGCTCGATTTTCTTTAAAAACCCCTAGTTCAATGGATGCGTATATCCCCCCAAAAAAGTATTATCA
>JAIMBU010000147.1 GCA_023511325.1 Gorillibacterium sp. | reverse complement strand
ACTTTGAATAATTTCAGTTTGAATGGATCGGTAATCAAGGACTGCTATGTTGCGAAAACCGACCATTGCCTTTAAGCCCTGATTAAGGTCTTCTCCAATAATTCCATCACGGAAGAGAAAGTCAAAAGCCTCTCGGCTAGTCTGTGGGACACCTAATCTTTTCTCAGAAACAATATGCATGGCTAAATCTATGCAAGCCTCACAGGCCCTTTGTAAATTCAAAATAATCGAATCTTGTTTAGTGTAATTGAGCAAATTATCGGGATTATTATCATATTCTTCATTGATTCTTTGAATGCAACGTCGGATGGTCTCCGTCTTGTTTACCAAAATATCCAAATTCATTGTCCCCTCCTTTCTTCCAACCTAAGTTCTCTAAGATACTCATTCGCTCTTCGTTTAACATCGCGTATTCTCTCAATGCGTACATATAGGCTGATTTTCTCGCAAAAGGATTACCATCATAGAGTAATTTTCCATGTTTCAGAATCTGTACCTTAAAAACGGAACTAGCCTCCCGAAAATCAATTAAATCAACCTCTCGGCCAAGCTTATCAGCAAGTTGCTGAGCGGACATGAAGCGATCATATGCTGTGGACGAAGTTTCTGTCATAAAAGCGATATCAACATCACTATCTGGGCGCAGCTTTTTTTTAGCAGCGGAACCAAACAGAATGACAGCGAAGACTTGATATTTTTTAGTGAGAAAGTCAACAATGATCTGCTCTTGATCTTCGGCAAGAAAATTCAAGTAGTCCGCCTTCCTTCACTTCGTAAATATCAGTATGATGATATGAAGTCAATCCAAAAAATAGGTGGAACCTTAGTAAAAGCATAGCTTGTACTTGAATCAAATATACACTGTCACTTGGTGTAATAATTCTCGTTTGCTCATAAAAGTGTTTCAATCTACGCACTCCATACGGAGTGCGATCAAATGAATGAAAATCTACTTATCCAACATATAGGGTTTCAATCCACGCACTCCATACGGAGTGCGACTTGTGACTACACCATTCAACAATCGTAGCATTGAGCCGTTTCAATCCACGCACTCCATACGGAGTGCGACGTTCATGAAGGTAGGGCAAATATACTCTAGCCCGTATGTTTCAATCCACGCACTCCATACGGAGTGCGACGTCGCCCCACGGGGTTTCAGATCATTGCGGATACACCTGTTTCAATCCACGCACTCCATACGGAGTGCGACAGCGGAAAAGATCATACCTAATCCCAAAAAGGCATCAAAACAGCACTTTTTCAATACAATCGTTACTTAAAAAGTATAGATCAGCAGTTGACTTTTGCATAGATAAACCATTTCTTATTGAATTCGACAAATTTCGAGGTGCGAAGGATCCGGGGATTTCATGGGAGCTTCACATTCGCACCTACTACTAATGATCTTTATTCTATTACCTACTTCTGCGAACCTTACTTTTTGAGCTTATACAACCATTTGTCTTTGTATTGCTCATTCCTCTCTTCATCGGGCTTTGGCAGCACTTTGGAAAATTTTCCTTTATCCCGATTTCCATTAAACCATTGATGTGAGGCGGAAGCATTCTTTGTTTCTTCTAGACTATGGCCTTTCAATGTTGAATTGTGACCCTTGTGATAGCTCACATTTTTTGGTTTGTTCTTCCAATCAGCTAACTGCTTTAAAATTTCTACTTCTTTACCAAACTTTAAAGTATCTCCTTGCAAGTCCAAAGGCTCACATTTCCATTCACCGCCCTCGGGATCAACACTCCGCCCCAATAAACGAAGTATCGTAATCCGTGCACTACCAAAACCAAGCGGCTTCGCTCTTCCTATTTTGTGGGCGCAAGCATCATCGTTAAACGTTAGCGCCCACTGCAATCTCATTAATTCAAGTTCTGTTACATTCTCGAAATAAATACGAAATTTAAACAGAGGCCCTTCAGCTAAATTTTCGTCACTTGATGGCTTCAAAGGTCTAATTCGTTGCCTCATGGTAGTAAGTGTGTCTTTATTTTTCCAGTAATTTCTCCAAGCATCACTATGCCAATAGAACTTTCTGCCTCGTAATTGTAGCATGGTTGACGAGAGCATCTTTTTATCATTCCCGCCTTTTCCTAAATAATCATAGGTCCAATACTCGTAAGATAGACCTTCTTTTTCCTTTGGTGATAAGGTATAGAACTCCACGGTACCCGGTTTTGGTTCACCCATTTCCGGTAATGTAATGTCGTCTTCCAGATAATAATCTTTCATCGTAACCAAAGGACTGACGATATGTCCGTCTTCAAAGCGGACACGTGAAGCTCGTGATTCTCCTTTTCCATCTTTAGTTACCATACCAAAAAGAGCACAGGACGGGCATACATCGCGAACACCATGAGTGCACGGCTGGTATTCACCATTCTGCTTTAATAGCTGTTCAATTTGTTGATCAAATATTTCTTTGGATAAACAAGCAGGCGTCATATAGAGAGGCTGTTTGTTTTCCTTAGATGACCTTTCGGAATAATACACCAGTATTCCGTTTACATTAGTGGCATCATAACCCTTATAAGAATTGTGCCCTTTGCCTATATGCTTATTTATAGTCTTATCCGCATACTGTTCTAGAACCTGTTCTAGTCTATCTACGTCCAACTGACGAACTGAAATCTTGTCTGCTTCTTTTTTTGGTACAAAAACTGATTCGTGATGCTTAGAAACAAATGGTTCTCCCTTATGTAAATAGCCACTTATCCAGCCTTTTTGGGGTAGAGGGCTGCATTCAGCGGCAACATAAAAATTTGTTCGAAATCCACCGCTTGTTATAAATTTTTTAGTGCCATCTACATAAAGAATTTTTCCTTCTTCCCAACTGGCATAGAGTTCATCTGGAACAAATTGTCCAAAACCCTCATCCCGACCATAGCTTCCAACTTTATCTTCTAGTCTGTTTATCATCCAACGGTCACACGGTATAATGACCCACTTACCATCGTGTTTTTTAAGCAACCCTGGTTTTTTCGGCACGGTAGTCCGTCTTTTCAACACTCGTTTCCCTTCAACAGAAGACATGCAGCCATTAAACGCCGCCTCAAAAACACTTCGCACTACGCCGCGAATCTCTGAGCCAGGAATAACTGGTTCATAATAGCCATCGGGCTTGTTACCCTTATCACCTAGATCTGCATAGGAGAAAAAATTATTGCTACTTTCATCTTGACTTTCATTTGTATGATGAAGAGCTTTGTTATTTGAAGTGTTCGGTATAAAAAGAGGTGTCAGCACGTCCAGCCCGCATTCCAGGTAACCCGTCAGATTGCCGGGCTTATCTGGAATAGCAGAACGGTCACATTTATTCCCAAACGGAACAAAATTGTATGGGTTAATAAAACGGTCCGTCTCGTCTGCTGTCCACCCTTTCTTATTGCTTATTTTATGATCTGCCATAGTCCTGCTCTCCCCTCTCTATAGCTGGCCAGTCTACAAACTCACATAAGCGTTCATCAACGAAGTGGGTTAACCCGGCATCACCAAGTCCAATACCCTCTTTAAGAAGGCTGACACCGTTAAACTGAATGTAGTTACGCACAATCAAACCCTTCTCGCCATTCTTGTAAACAGTACCGGGATAATAAATTGCGCTCCCGCGATCGGAGCGAAGTAGACTCCACTTTTCCTGCCCTTTGCTCTCCTTCACAGCACCCCAGAGCTTATGGGTTTCATCAAGGATATGAATGGTTTGAGTTCCCTGCCCATCTACACGCAGGCGCCAGCGAAACTCTCCAGCTATATTTACCGCGCGAAACTCCTGCTCCTTGTTGAACACACGCAGTTCCTGCACATTATCGAATAAGGTAAGTTGGACAATTCTCTCTTCCTGCCCCAGACCTATTTGGATCCGTCCGTCATCATAAGTACCAAGTGCTACTGCATGATCCATATAAGCATAGATATTCGACTTACCACTAAAATAAGATGCTATCGTAGCAAGGAGGTTCTCCGGTAGTTCTCGGCCAGTCTCTGTGCAGGATACAAGCTCCTCAATCTCCAGTTGACTCATGCAATTACACTTCCTCTCTCTTCGCGGCTTTAATCCATTCTGCAGCAACTCTGCTATAGCTATTTGGGTCTGTTAAAGGATGACCGTTTATAAGAATCTCACCAGATACAACCGACTTATCGAATGCTGCAAAAGTTCCTCGGCCAATTGCCGTCTCACCACCAACGGCCAATAATCCCGCCTGTAAGTCAGCAATGACCCACAACAGCAATCCGCAGATCACCTCACTGGAGGGTCCTTTCGGTCGATCGAACCAGCGCAGCACTAGATTTGTAGTTCCACCAATCCAAGGAACGCTAGTGTAAAGAGCACCTCGAACGGTTCCTCCGGTAAAGCGATCAATGGCTGTTCGTGTCATGGTCAACGCGTGTCCACCCTCAATTACCGATTCTTCCACCCTTACTGTAGAAGCAATCAACGTTATGCTTGTTGAATCTCCGTTTATAACGGTCCCCAGAATAGGTTCTAATAGGACTTCAATTCTCGCTGGCACTACTTTGAACTCTTGAAGGAGAAGCGAGGAGAGCCTGCTGCGAATGGCACCCATCCAACTTGTACCCGGAATTACAGCCTCCCCACCAGAATATAGATGTTCATAATCGGGAGCTTGTTTGGTGTTATAATGACGGATAGCATATTGCCTGATCATGATGCTCTGCCTAATTTTCAGCGGGACCTTGAGGGTATACGCAGTTATTCCCTCTTGATTAAATGACCACTGTTCCGCATTATCAAAGGCATTACCTTCTTGATCGTCCCAATCCAGCCATTCCAGACAATCTTGGGTCTTAGTATAATCAAACACTTTGGCCTGAACTGTTTTTACCGCAAGCTTACCAAATCCGCGGTGGCTTTTCGCTCCAAGTGTGATTTCTCCACTCGCCAAGCCATCAATTGCCTGACGCACTAAATCTGTTCGCATAGCAGGATTAGAACGCAAGTCGTCGCTACGCTCCACCAATTCAAAACGAATGACATACTCTACACCGCGTTCTATAATCTGTATTTCATACTTCGCTTTATCCATAGCTGTTTTGAAAAAATCCAGCTTTACCCCGTCGCGCTTGGAAAGTGATTGTTTAGCATCAAGCAACTGCATGTCATAGATGAAGAGAGAACTTTGTTTATTAGTCTCAATCGAGCCAAACAAACCGTTAATTGAATGATTAGAAGCCTTCACCTGCTGTGCAAAATAATGCCGCATGGCACCTGCTAGTGAGCTTCCCGGGACAAAGGGATTACCCTGCGCATCAAGAATGACATCTGTATCGGTTGCTATTCCTTCCCCTGACCCAATGGATAAGGGTGAATCCAGAATGCCTTCTATTCGAATATAGGTCCGTCTGCAAATAGGATTAACTTCTCCAATATCGAACAGTGTCATTTTCCGTTCCTCGCTTCCCATTTAACGGTTTGCAAATATCCTCTGATATAATCCGGTTCTTTTCCTACACAGGGTTCAATTAACTCCGAGTATTTCTTGTCCTCCATTTTATCCAGCTCAATTTTCAGTAAATTGTAATCCAGATACTTATCAAAAAGGGCAATGATCTGATGGATCTTTGAACTGTTAGCGGATACGTTCAACTCCTTATATTTATTCTCAGCAGCTTGTCCACCTTCTCGAAACAGGTTTTCCTTGGTTTCCTTTTGCCGTTTCTGATCGACTAGCCAGCTTAAAGCTGCATGCTGGTTTTCTTCGAGAGTTAGCACAACATCTTTTGATGAGTCGTTTTTATCAATAGGCATCAGCGTCATTTTACAGGCAACATTCTCCTGCCCTGCTGTCCATCCTTCATGAACATGAACCTTCACTTCACCGAAACCTTCTCCTGTCTGCGCTCCCCAGCGTTTTCCCTCCAACTGTTTTGGAGAAATGGCCTTTTCCGTTTCAATCACAAGCGCCGAACCAGCTCCTAATGCAGGCAACTGCGGCTTAGGCAATCGCCATTTAGCATTGTAGCCGGAGCGTTCAGTCATCCTTAGAAACGACTCTTTAAGTTTAGCTCCGCAATCTATTTCAGCATTCAGCTCGTCCACGATAAATTGCGGATCAAGTGCGTTTCTTCCTTCGGCATCAAATAATACCATCGGCGTTGTCAGGACTAAGGTGAAACGGGTTGCTGTCCTTGTTTGCTCTACAATATTATTATCCGGTAGAGGGTTTTCACCTAAAGAAAAAGTAACCCCTCCGTATTCTGCTGTGCGAGAACGTCCCAATCGAAGCTTGTTGCTCCGCTTCTTCAGGCATTCCAACAAGGAATTGATGTCCTCTGTCGCTCCTTGCCAAACACCGCTAAAGGTCTGACCTGCTTTCAATGAAACATATTGGTAAAATTGCCCCATATCGTTTTTTCTCATCTGAGTTGCAGTTAAGGTAATCGAAGCGCCCTCCTGCTTTTCATTAGCTTTCATAGCTTCGCTACCCAACGCATGGCCAACGGGAAGTCGATTTGGAAATCCGGCCCCAAGCTGGTGGTGACTCGAATATTTTTCCAAAACAATTTTCGCCAGTTCAGTCCATCGATTTGCGAGGGCGGAACTCCAAAGAAGAGAATCTCTCCAAAGTCCCGACAAAGCTCGATGCACAGATTGAACGTGTGATCTTTATGACCAACGGCTTCGATTACCAGGTCAGCCATTCGACCGGCCGTTAGCTCCTTGACATGCTGGACAGGGTCTTCTTGCTCGACGTGGATGGTTGCCGTGGCTCCCATCTTCAGGCTGAAAGCCAACC
>JAIMBU010000015.1 GCA_023511325.1 Gorillibacterium sp. | reverse complement strand
CATTCATAGATGGTATCCATCCTTTTTCATCGAAACCCACATCTTCAGTTACTACCACTAGGGAAGATAATGTCGCTTTGCCTGTCAACCTTTAACAGAACCGATCATAACGCCCTGGACAAAATACTTTTGCAGGAACGGATACACGGCAATGATCGGCAAGGTGGACACAATAATGACGGCATATTTGACCATGGAAGCGATCTCGGCCTTTGAACTGGCCGCATTGGCCATTTCTCCGCTCAGGACAGCACCATTCGTTTCCGAACCCATCTGCTGTAGGACAAGAATCTGGCGAAGCACTAACTGTAGCGGATATTTTGCTTCATTGTTCAGGTAAATCATCGCCGGGAAGTAGCTGTTCCATTGGCCTACGCCATAGAATAAAGCCATGACGGCAATAATCGGACTGGAGAGCGGCAGAACAATACGTGTAAACAGCTTAAGGTTCGTACAGCCGTCAATGTGGGCGGCTTCTTGCAGCTCACGGGGAATCGTCGATTCAAAAAAGGTGCGGGCGACAATAATATTATAGACAGATGCCGCAGTGGGCAGGAGAAGCGCGCCTATTGTATTGACGAGATGCAGTTTCTTGACAATCAGGTAGCTGGGAATCAGACCGCCGCTAAAAAACATGGTGACCAGGAACATGATCATGAAGAACCGCCGCCCGTAAAAATCGGCTCTGCTCAGAGCATAGGCAGCTGGCAAGGTAACAAACAAATTGAGCAGCGTACCCAAAAGGGTATAGATAATGGTATTTCCATAACCAGTCCAGATTTTATGATTCTGAAAGACTAGCTTATAGCCTTCGAAATTAATCCCCTTGGGAAGCAGCCACATCTCGCCTGAGCTTACATACTGCGTATCGCTAATCGAGGCGCTGATAATATAAATGACTGGGTAGGCTACCAGAACTAGAGCAGCGGTAACATACAGATAGTTCCATGCCAGGAACAACCGATCTGTCCGGCTTTGTTTAATCGCTGAAACCATATATGAACAATCTCCTTCCTCATCATCCTCAAATGGATAGCTGCTTGATTGATTACCACAAACTTGTATCCGACGTACGCTTGGCTATCTTGTTGACTGTAATGAGCAAGAGCGCATTGATCACCGAGTTGAACAAACCTACAGCCGTTGAGAAGCTGTATTGGGCGCTGATCAGACCCGTCCGGTATACAAAGGTGGAGATGACATCCGACGCTTCCATATTAAGCGAATTTTGCAGCAGCAAAATCTTCTCGTAGCCGACGCCCAGGATGTTCCCCATATTGAGGATTAGCAAAATCGTAATCGTCGGGATAATCGTCGGAATATTGATGTGGATAATCCGCTTGAAGCGGCTTGCACCATCCACAATCGCAGCTTCATGCAGCTGTGGATCGACCCCGGCGAGAGCGGCAAGATAAATAATGGTTCCCCACCCAGTGCTCTGCCATACGCCGGACAGGACATACACCGTTTTAAACCAGCGAGGATCTGTAAGGAAGATTGCCGGCTCTATTCCCAAACCTTCAACGATCCGGACGATCATCCCTGTCGACGGCGACAGGAAAGTGATGATCATCCCTGCCATGACAACAACCGAGATGAAATGGGGAGCGTACGTAATCGTTTGCACGGTCTTTTTGAAAAAGCCGTTGCGCAGCTCATTGAATGCTAGGGCCAGCAGGATGGGAAGCGGGAACCCGATCGCAAGCTCATAGAAGCTGATGCTGAGTGTATTCCATAACAGATCCCAGAAGTAATAGGAATTAAAGAAGCGTACAAAATGATCAAAGCCTACCCATTCACTCCCGGTTATGCCTTTTGAGGGTATAAAGTTTTTGAAGGCAATCTGTACCCCATACATAGGTCCGTATTGAAAAACAAGGAAATACAGCAGTGCCGGAGTCATAAAAAGATAAAGCTCCCAATTCTTAAGCATTCGGCGGAACAGGGACTTTCTTAAGGGCGAAAATCTTGCCAGCTCCGATGTGTGACTGTTTTCCTTCATCTCTCTCTATCCTCTCCTTTCTTTTTTCTCTGAGACTATCTCTTCTGTGTGGTTAGGATTTGCCACTTACCGTCCTCATGACGCCTTCATCAAAATGGGGTTGCAAATTTGCTAACGCTTACAAATGAAATTGTAGAGAAACCAACCTAACACCGTAAATATGTAGAATCTGCATTGTCATGGCAAATGCTTGAAATCGTACGGCTTTAAAGGGATTCAGCTATAAAATCAACCCGCGCCCCCTCCTGTTTCAAGGATGCCTTATGTGTCATTCTTGTCCTGACTTTCCAGCAAGCAAAACCTACACATTGTGTTTTGTTCGGGAATGAGCGAACCTATCTTACGAATGTTCAATCCATTTCCCATACCCATCACCCAAAAGGAGCCCTACGATGAGATTGCCAGTATCCATAATTGAATTTCTGTATGAGGCCGATAAACGGCTTGCCTATAACCCCAAGCTCCAACAGCTGTTTCGCAACTGCTTTCCCAATACGCTGGAAACGACTATCAAGCTGCTGGCGGATGGTACGACCTTTGTTTTTACCGGAGATATTCCGGCCATGTGGTTACGTGATTCCGTTGAGCAGGTGCGGCATTATATTCCCTTTGCCAAAGCGGATAAAGAGCTGCAGCGCATTATCAGCGGCCTGATCGCCCGGCAGATGTTCTACATCAACATTGATCCGTATACCAATGCCTTTAATGAGACAGCCAGTGACAGGCACTATCTCGACACGGATGATTGCGGCCTGAACCCCTGGATGTGGGAGCGCAAGTATGAGCTCGATTCCCTCTGCTTTCCGGTACAGCTACTCTATATGTACTGGCAGGAAACGGGGCAGATCGGCAATTTTGATCACGCCTGCTACCAGGCCTTGACCTCTATTGTCAATGTGATTCAGACGGAGCAGCACCATGGGGAAAAGTCCCCTTACCATTTTACCCGCCGGACGGTTAAGGATACGGAAACCTTGTATAACAATGGCCGCGGCATGCCCGTGAATTATACCGGCATGAGCTGGTCCGGCTTCCGCTCAAGCGACGATGCCTGCGAATTCGGCTACAATATTCCGGCCAATATGTTCGCAGCAGTCATCCTTGGGCAGATTCACCAGATCGCTAGTGAAATTTATGGCGACACCCAGTTGGCCGAACGGGCCGAGCAGCTACGCAAGGAAATTGATTTCGGCATCCGTACCTACGGAATTGTCAATCATCCGGTGCATGGACGCATCTATGCCTATGAGACAGACGGCTTTGGCAACTACTGCCTGATGGATGATGCCGGTACACCCGGCTTGATGTCGATTCCCTACCTCGGCTATGTTCTGGCGGACGATCCAATCTATCAGAACACCCGGCGCTTTGCACTCAGCCCGGACAACCCGTTCTACTATGAAGGAAAGCTTGCCAAGGGCATCGGTAGCCCGCACACTCCTAAGGGTTATGTCTGGCATCTAGCCCTTTCGATGCAGGCGTTGACAGCTGACAATGATCGAGAACTCAAGGCCCTGATCGATATGCTCATTCGCACGGATGCGGACACAGGCTTCATGCACGAGGGCTTTCACCCGGATGACCCCGCTATTTTTACGCGGAAATGGTTCGCTTGGTCGAACAGCTTGTTTGCTGCCGTGATCTGCAAGGGTATGGATAATGGTATTCTGTAAAAGCTGTGGTTAAAGCCCGTAGGCTGAGGATAAAATCAATGTATGGACCGGAGAAATGTTCGCACAAATCAGCGTTGAAGCCGGAATGTCGGGGGTGGGGGGCATCATGGATGGTCACTTAACTTTCGATCGTAATATGAATAGGAGGGAGCCCGATGGGCACCCTCCTATTCATATTACTGTTTCTTTTTGCTTACTGCTTAACCTTTAACCGATCCCGCGGCAATTCCTTCTACAATCCGATCACTCATGACCAGGAACACTAGAACAATCGGTAGAATACTGATCATCAGCGTAGCTCCGATGGCTCCCCAGTCCGTTGTATACTGTCCGATAAAATTTTGCACGCCGACTGTAAGCGTCTTATGTGTGTCCGAGCTGATAAAAGTATTGACGAAAATAAACTCGTTCCAATTATAAATCATATTAATAATAGCCGTGGTAGCCAATACCGAAGAGGTCATAGGAAGTACAATCTTGAAGAACATGGTGTTTACGGAACTGCCGTCAATGATTGCTGCCTCTTCGATTTCCTTCGGCAGTGCATAATAAAATCCGAGCAATATCATAATCGTTGTAGGCAGATTGAAGGCCACATACGATAAAATAATCGAGAGCGGATTATCCGTTAAATGCAGCCTCGTAAAGATGCTGAACAATGGAATGAGCGTAGAATGAACGGGAATCATTAAGCCTACCATGAACAGACCGAGCACTAGTTTACTACCCTTCCATCTCATGCGAGTCACAGCAAAGGTAACAAAGCTAGCCAGCAGCACGGTAAACACTAAGGATACTAGCGTAATCCAGACACTGTTGAGAAAATAAAGCTCAATGTTTCCATTTGTCCATACATTAACGTAATTATTCCAATGTGGATGTGCCGGAATGGCGAATGGTGCCATATTGAACACTTCCTGGTTATTTTTCAATGAGAAGATAAACAGCCAAAAAAGCGGCAGAATTTGAATGACTGCTACAGCGGCAAGCACCGTATACATGATGATCGAGCCGATTCTGTGCTGCAGGGTACGTCCGCTTCCGTTCTGCTGTCTTCTTGAGGGGGAACTTGCTACAGCTTCAGTTGTCATCCTATATTCCTCCTTTCTGCCAATTTGGGTTATGAGTATTGGATACTCTCCTTGGATGCGGTAACCTTGCGAATTAAGAAGGTCGCGACTAGACAAATCAATAGCAAGAAGAACCCAACAGCACTACCATATCCGAAATCGAAGCTGCGGAAGGCTTGATGATACATATACGATGCCATCACTTCACTGGCCCCGTTTGGTCCACCATCGGTCATGACATAAATCAGGTCAAAATATTTCAGCGATCCCACTAACGACAACACAACCGTTACCTTAATCACTTCACTCATTAGGGGCAGCTTGATTCGGGTGGCGATTTGCCAAGGATTGGCTCCGTCAATCCGTGCCGCCTCCATGAGCGATTCAGGAATATTCTTCAATGCGGCATAATAAATCAGAATATAGAACCCGGCATATTGCCAGATAATCGGCACGAACAGCGCAAGCAGCACAATGGAGGGCTCGGCTAGCCATGAGGGCGGATTATCCACGCCTAAAGATACCAGCAGACTGTTTAACACCCCATTGGTAGGATGATAGATTTTCAGCCATAGTTGGGCAATCGCAACGGAGGACAGCAGCATGGGAACTAGATAAATTTTACGCAGCAGATTAGCTCCCTTGATTTTGCCGGATAACACGAGTGCAATCCCTAAGTACCCGATCAGGCTAATACCCGAGAACAAGGCAAGCAGCAACGAGTGTAAGGCGCTTTGCCAGAAAGCGGCATCTTTCACTAGATGTCTGTAATTGTCCAGACCGATAAATACCATCTTGCCGATTCCGTTCCATTCGTTCAGCCCGTAATACGCGGTAAGCACAATCGGGATATAAATAATGCCCATAATCAGCAACAAGGAGGGCAGTACATATAGGGCGATCACCCGCTTGTTGGACATAACTTTCTCCATAACTCAAGTCTCCTCCTCTCCATCTCTCTTTAAAGCGAGCGGAAAGCTCCGCACCTTGCCGGACACCTTCCGCTCTGAATACCCTCAAGAATTTAATCAGTTTCCTTTTTCAACAGCTTCCTTGTGTTTAGCAGCAAATTGCTCTGGTGTCACCACTTTGCCGAACAACGCCTGAATCATATCGAGATGGACCTGGGCTGCGTTTGGCTTCATTTGTACATCTGCAAACAGGGTGATGCTGCTGGCATTATTCAACTCATTGAGTAAATCCACATACAGTTGAGGCAAATCAGTCTTTGATGTGTCTACTTTGGTTGCCGGGATAACGCCTGCTGTCGTTACGGAGTCTTCTCCCCATTTGGATACGAAGTACTCTACAAAAGCCTTTGCTTCTTCTTTTACTTTGGAATCCTCTGCTACGAACAAGCCGACGCCTGGACCGCCAACCCAGCTATTGATGTTCCCCTTGCCGCCGTCTACTGTAGGGAATTTGAAGAAGCCTACCTTGTCTTTAAATTCCTGCGGGATATCAGGGTTGGTGGTAAAGTTGGGAAGCTCCCACGTGCCCATTAGGTACATGGCTGCTTTTTCATTCATGAACTCGGATTTGCCTTCGTCATTGGATAAGCCATTGAAGCCTTTGTTGAAGCCGTTCATGTCGACGAGCGTTTGCACTTCAGCTGCCGCTTTGATCAGACCTGGATCGTCAAATGAACCGGAGCCTTCAGTTGCCTTCTTCAGCGTATCGCTACCGGCGATGCGGTCTGCCAGATACATATACCATAAGGAACCTGTCCAGCGGTCTTTATTGCCAAGTGCGATCGGTGCAACACCATTATCCGCAAGCGTTTTCACAACATTCTTGAATTCATCATACGTAGTGGGTACTTGTAATTTGTATTTTTCAAATATTGCTTTGTTGTAATAAATTGGTGAAATGTTCAGCTCAATCGGCAGTGCATAAGTTTTACCATCAACAGAGTAGGCTTCTGTCGTACCTGCTACAAATTTGTCCTTGAGCTGCGTGCCGCCGAGGATATCATCAAGAGGTGCGAATAGTCCGCCCTTCACATAAGGCTCCATGAAGCCTGCCGCCCAGGTAATACCAACATCAGGCAGCTTGTTGGAGGCAGACAATACCTTGAGCTTATTCTTATATTGCTCGTTCTCCAGAACCTCCTGCTTGATGGTTACATTGGTGTGCTCTTTCTGATAGTCGTCAATGATCTGACTGACCAGTTTATTCTGCTGAGCCGAGCTTCCTGCTGGCCATAAGTGCATCATGTTAATGGTAACCTTCTTCTCCACTGCAGCGGTTGGTGAGGCTCCCTCATCCTTGGTTCCACTACTGCTCTTCGTTCCGCCGCATCCCGTCAAAGCGAGCGCCAGGACTGAAGACAGGACCAACGCCTTAGTCACTTTATTCTTGGACATTGCAATAACCTCCATATTTTCGGTTGTGCGGTAAATGTAACCGCTCTCATGTTTATTCTAGCATCACATTTAGCTGTCCATAAGATGACGGTCATTGGCAATAACTCCACTTTTATTGGATTTCATCCTGCAAGTTAGACATTTGCAGTCGATAGCGGCTGGGACTCATGTCTTCGAGCGACTTAAACACCTTGATGAAGTATTTATCAGTCTTGTACCCTACACGCTCTCCGATCTCTCCAATAGACAGCCGTGTCTGCAGCAGCATTTCTTTGGCCCGCTGTATTCTCAGGCGCGATAAGTATTCGCTAAAATTCACTCCTGTTTGCTCCTTGAACAGGACGCTGAAGTAGCTAGCATTGAGGTGAATCCTACCAGCCACCTCCGCCATGGTCAGCTGTTCATGCATATGCTGCTCCACAAACGCCAGAGCTTCTTTAACTGGTTCTCCCATTCTGGCTTGATCAGGGTCAATCCCCATTAGCTTCAGGTCAACCAATTTCTCCAGCTTCTCATGCCTCTGGTCTTCTTCTTCGCGTTTAAGTGCACTCTCAACAACCTGAAGCAGTTCCTGCTTGTCGAGTGGTTTGAGCAAGTAATTGACAGCCCCTAATTGCATAGCCTGCTGAACATATTGAAATTCCGCATATCCAGAGATGACAATAATGACCGGTTTACGAGTCTGTCCCTCCAGGGAACGGATTAAATCCAATCCGCTGACTTCGGGCATACGGACATCGGTAATAAGCAGGTGCACTCTCTCTTTCAGCAGCCGCTCCTGTGCTTCTATTCCATTATCCGCGGTTTCGATTGTATACCGTCCTGCTGCCCAGACCTCAAGCGCCTGCTTGATGCCCTGCCGCGTTCTCGGCTCGTCATCCACGATTAGAATCGTTTTCGTGCTCGGTCTCATCGGTATATCCTCCATTATTCGGAATTTCAAACGAGATTACCGTCCCTTCAGACGGTTTACTTTCAATGATGAGTCCCTCCATCTTCACGCCGTCTCCGCCATAGTAAAGCTTCAAACGCCGTTGAACATTCACCAGGCCCACTCCTGTCCCCTTGGCAAAATTAGAAGGACCACCGGTACCTTCCAGCGTATTGTATAACGCTCTCAGCGTATCCTCGTCCATGCCGGGGCCATTGTCTTGAACGGTTATTCTCGTCCATCCTTCACGAACAGATGGGGTTATGACGACACGGATGGTCCCCTCGCCTATGCTACTTTCCACTCCGTGGCGAATGGAATTCTCCACAATCGGTTGAATCAGCAACTTGGGAACCGGTACGACTGCCTCCTGAGGAGACAAATCAATTTCCCAAGACAGACGATTGCCAAGTCGCATCTCCATGATTTGTAAATAGCGCTTTACATGATCGATTTCTTCCCCAAGGGTGACCCATTCTTCCTTGTTCGGATTGCCAATAATATAACGGAACAATCTCGACATGGCGACAACTAGCCCAGCTAGCTCCTCTTCCCCTTTCTCTTCAAGCGACCAGTTAAATGCCTCCAGTGTGTTGAATAGAAAGTGCGGGTTAATTTGCGCCTGAAGTGCTTTGAGCTCCGTACGGCTTTGCAGCACCTCTTTTTCATAAACAACCCGAATCAAGTCATTCATATTCGCAACCATGCTATTATACGTATTGTTCAGTTCCCTTAATTCCATCGTAGATACCGACTCTGTATTTGGGGTCAGTACGCCAAGCCGTGACTTACGCATTGCCCGGATTAAATGAATGATTGGCCGGGTAATCATGGTAGAGAGAAAAAAGGACATGATGAGAAACAGCAGGCTGCCAATGCCGCCTGAATATAACAGCACAGTCTTCAAGACAGAAAGCCCTTCCGTAACATAGCTGACGGGAGTCAAGACAAGCAGTGTCCAGTTTGTCTTATCCGAGCGTAGCTTTACCTTCACGTACTCTTTGCCCATTAAATCAACAGTCTGATCCTCGCTATTCAGCAATGGTAAGAGGCTTAGTTGTGGTGTTTCGCTGCTTCCTAGAAGCTGCCCTTCATCGCTCACAAGCAGAATTGTTTCTCCTCTGCCGGAGAGTGGGTCATTGAGTTGGAAGTAACTCCGTTGAATTCGGGCAATCAGATAACCTCCCCGCGAGAACCAGCGATCCATGAGACTGACCTGCCGGATCGCCAGCAGGCTCTGGTCATCATTTGGATCGACACCGATCCAGATCAGCCTACCCTTCTGCTTATTCGCTTCCGCAATATAACGGGCATCTATTCGATTGCTTAAGCTGCCTTCCTTGATGGGAAATAGCAGCCGATAGTCTGTCGTGTACAGCTCCAAAGAACCAACACTGGGCATATAGGCCTGATAGCTGGAGACAATCTGCTGCAGCGATTGGCGTTGATTAAAGGTCACCGTCTTACCGTTCATCTCTTCAAGCAATAATTGTTGCACCGTCGAATGGTTAGCTACCTGCTCCATCAAGCTATCAATCTGTCCGATTAATGCATCCAGCCGACCGTTAGCCTGAACAGCCGTTTGTTGGATATGCCGCTCCGCATTGTTTTTAAGCAGATTTGAAACCTTGTCGTACACGAATACTCCCGAGACACCGATAATAATTAGCATCACGAGCGAAAATCCGAGAAATATTTGATTGCGCAGTGTATAGAATTCCTTAAGCTTCCGGTACATATCGATTCCTTCTTTCGCGATAGCGCTTCCACTCTATTCTGGCGAAGTACGGCCCGTTGTCAAGAAGAATCAACTTCCTTGCATGGAAAAGAGAAAAAGGCGATTAACCTTCACAATAAATAAAAGCCCGTTTTAAACCGTTACATAGGCTAAAACGGGCTTCTTCTATGATTGAAAACTATTCCTAGGGCTTATGTAGTGTCCGCGGAAGGCCATTAGCTTAATTCAGCGGAATTAGAAAAAGGAATTCATCTGTTTCAGAACCTAAACTCAAACTTACTGTATTCCTAAATTACTTTCGCCGACACAAAGAGACAGCAAAGGGACATCCCAAAGGACATCCCTACGGAATTAGCTAATCAGAGAACCCTTAAGGTAACGTGAGCAAGTAAGGCTTGACGGTTCTGGCAAAAGTATAGCTGTTGGAGCCATCCCAGTTGATGGACCACGTCATCGCACCGCGGAAATCCGGGTACTTGGCGACTGGCTTATAGCTTCCGCAGTTATTGCCGGTGGCCAGACAGCCAAGGGCATTATTCACCACAGAGGCGGAAATATAACCTCCACCTGCTGCTGAGGAGGTGGCTGGAACGCCGATGCCTAATTGGGAAGGGGCAACCCATTGCAGGGTTAAGTCTGAAAGAGCAGTCAAGAAATCAATCGTGCCTTGCGAATAACACTTGCCATCACGACCAAGCATACAGCCCGAGTTATAGTATTGAACATTGATCACGGTTGTAATGTCCTTCAGGTTCTTGTAGAGCTGCATATAAGAAGTATTCTCATTTTGCATATCAATGGTCTGCGGGGCCATGGTCAGGATAAACCCGGACCCGACCTTTTGCTGAATCTGGCGAATGGCGGTGGTCAGATTAGCCACATTCATCCCACTTTCCAAGTCAATATCAACGCCATTCAGACCAAATTGCGTAATCACGCCATACAGGCTGTCAACAAAGTTGGCGATATTGGGTGAGGCGCTGCCCAGATTGATATTGCCCTTCTCGCCGCCAAGTGAAATAATGACTTTCTTGCCCAGTGCCTGTTTGGCTTTAATGTCACTTATGAGATTGGCGTTGGTATAGCCACCAAGCGCAGAGGATAGTGAGCTGTCCACATTAAAAGTGATGCCGCCTGGCCTAGATAAGTCCATCTCAGCAAATGAAAGCACGATAATATCATATTCGTTGGGCACTCCACTGAGTTTTACATTGGTGGCTCCGTTCACAAAATTCTGCCAGTACCCCGTCAGGGTGTGCTTGGGTAGTTGGCCTCCGGTTACAGCCTGCGTAGTTCCCGTAACCGTCGTGCTTGCAGCCGAAGTATTGCCTGCGGCATCTTTAGCTGCAACCTTGAAGGTATACGAAGTACTTGCTGCCAATCCTGTCACTGAAGCCGTCGTACCTGTTACCGAAAAGGCTATGGCCGAACCTTGATAGACATCATAGCCAGTGACGCCAATATTGTCTGTGGAAGCGGTCCAGGATAAGGAAATACTGGATGAGGTGGTGCCGCTTACCTTAAGATTTGTTGGAATCGTAGGCGCCTGTGTATCGCCTCCACTTACAGGGTTAGTCTTGACGCTAATGGAATTGCTATCAGAAGAAAGATTACTTGCTGCATCTTGTGCTTTAACGGTATAGGAGTAGGTCGTATTAGCAGTTAATCCTGTATTCGTATAGGAGAAGGTCGTCCCGGAGACACTGCCAATCAGTGAGGAGCTTCGATAGATGTTATAGCCGGTGACACCGACATTATCCGTTGAAGCAGTCCAAGCCAGTGTAATGCTGGATGTTGTTGTAGCGGTAGAACGGAGGTTTGATGGAGCAGTGGGTGCTTGAGTATCGCCTCCACCCTGGACCAATTGCCAGAGGGCCGGCACGTTCGCTGGTTCCCAGCCTGGTAAAGAAGTATGAGCCTGAATATCTTTGTACGTATTGCCACCATATGTGACCGTATCATTTAGCGCATAAGATACATAAGGCGCCCATTCTCCACGGGCAGCAGCGGTTGCCCTACCAGTGGGCAACAGTCCAAGGAACAGGACGATAACCATTAACAATGTTAATCCTCTTTTCATCATTCTCCTCCTTCAAATTTTGAACCGTAATCTCAACTCAGTTCTGGGTACACCCCCCTTAGATAATCCCTGATTCAGCATAAAATTGGTATATTATGGTCATCCACGAACAATATAACATCAAATGAAATACGGGAATAGGGAGAAATTTATCTGCCAAAACCAACAAATGCAGCCCACCTCCTTATGGAGAACGGACTGCATTTTTTGGTTATAACATCCTCATTAGTTAAATCTACCCTATCTTTCAGCTCAAATTTATCTATATCTATTTTTGAGATATACAGTCGTTACAAGCTTCTTATTTCACTTAATCGACTCAGCAATCTTAATTAATTCCGCCTTGTCCCAGTCTTCTCCTTTTCCCTTAAGCGTCACGCCATATAGTACACCATCTGCTTCCCAGTCAATGCTGTGACCATTGAGGATTATGGCTTTCACCCCATTTACAGTTGCACTTTCCATCGTGCCGCTCGTCGAAGCTATATAGGCCGTTTCTTTATCAGCTAACCTCAGATCGATAATAATCTCCTTACTTGCATTCGCCTTCCGGAAGTACAAGTTCATATATTTGGGGCTCGCTTTACCTTGCTTATCGACAAATTGCTCCGCTCTGTCAAAACTGTATCCTTCCGGTAAATAGCTGGGAAGACCAACTTTAAAGTCAACATACTCATTTAGCGTAGCAGAATCGAAAAGCTTTCTCACACCCGTTTTCGGCGTACGCTCCGCTTCAGCTTTGGTAATAATCTCGCCGTTCTCCGTGCCTACAATTTCTTCACCATCCGCTGTATAAACCACTACCTTCTCGCTGGTGAAGAATTCTATGGGACTGCCCTCCTTCGTAAATATCTTACCTTTAAGTTCGGCTGGAACAGGTAGGGCAACTCCTTCGGGAAGAGGTCCCATTTGACTTGCGGTAATGTGACCTAGTGAGATG